>DATLVT010000080.1:0-14552 GCA_035577105.1 Polyangia bacterium | reverse complement strand
GGCACCCCGCTGACCATCCTGGCCGGCGACCCCGGCAGCACGTTGACCCTGGGGCCACGGTCGTTCCGCCTGCACGACGCCACCGCCGACGCCCCCACGCGCGGGCTGTTCCGCGGCATCAATTCGTTGCAGCTGCCGCTTCACCCGGCGGGCACGACCGACGTCCTGGTGGGAGGCGTGATGGGCGCCGACCTTCTGGCCGGGTTTTCCGTGGACATCCGGATGCGCGCTTCCTGCGGCGCCGGCAGCGCCCCTTCCCTGATGTGTCCGTCGCTGACCCTCTGGGATCATCAGGGCGCCGTCGACGGGTTTCTGGCAGACGCCGGCTTCGCCGTCATTCCTTTCAACGCCTACGGCGGCGGCGAGGTCAGCGCCCAGAGCATGGGCGACTTCCTCGGTCTCTCCGGCCCCATCAGCGTCGCGCCCTCGCGGATCGTGCTGCGCACCTGCGCCGGACCCCGGGCCTTCTCGCGCGACGAGCCGGTCGAGACCTGCGCCAACGATCGCGAAGCCATCGACAAGGCCACCGGCACCGACGTCTCCTTGCTGCTGGCCACCGGCGTGGGACCGATGGTGCTCAGCAAATCGGCCTGGGCCCGGGTGGCGGCCGCGCTGGCCAAGACCTCGGATGCGGCGTCGGTGCCCCCCCTGACCGACGGCGACCTCCTCATCGCCACCTGGCCGGCGGCCATCAAGGCGCAGTGGACCACCATCCCGCGCATCGACGTCGTCAACATGGAGGTGACCGCCGATAACAACCCCGGCGCCTGCGTCGAGCTGGCCCGCTCGCGCCGCATCGAATGGGTGGCCGTCCGCCAGGAAAAGAATCAAGCGCTGGCCGAGTGTGTCCAGCCTTGCGACACCGATCCCCGCGCCGCCGACGAAGCCCAGAACAGCGCGGCCTATGTCGAAGTCGGCGGCGGCGTGCCGGTGGCCGTCATCGACGACGGCGAGCCCTGGCTGCAAGGGTTGCGCTTCGACGTGCGCCCCGAAGGCCCCGATCTCGACGGTGTGCTGGGCGCCGGCGCGCTGGGCCCGGTGCACCTGGAGATCGACTATCGCAGCTCGCAGCACCGCATGATTTTTTCCTGCGACGGCGCCCCCCGCGATGCCTGCTGGGCGGCCGGGCGCTGCCCGCGCCTTCCCGACAAGACCCAAAAGCACGTCTGCTTCGGGCTGGGCGCGCATGGTTTGCCACAAACATGCGTTCCGCCCTGATGCTCGGTACAATGACGCCCACGCATGGGCCGCGCCGCCGCCGTTGTCATGGTCTTGGTCGGAACTCTGCTGGCCGCTCCCGGCCAGGCGTCCGCCAAGATCCGAATCGCCATTCCTGAATTTCAGATCGAAGGTGGCGCCTCGCCGGCGCTGGCCCTGCAGCTTCAGGACGGCTTTGTCATCGGGCTGACGCGCGCCGGGCTGACCGTGCTGGATCCGGTGGACACCAGCCGCCGTCTGGAGAACAAGCCCGAACTGGCCCACTGCGACTCCTCGCTGTGCCTCAAGGCCATCGGCCAGCTGCTGGACGTCAAGTACGTCGCCCGCGTCAAGGTCGACGTGGCCGGCAACAGCTACAAGATGGTCGGGCGCATCTTCGCCACGGAGGGGCCCACCCCGGCGGCGCTGCCCGTCGCCACCAAATCAAAAAGCTGCGACGTCTGCACCGTGACCGAGGCGCGCGACATCATGCTGCGGCTGGCGGACGCCTTGCGCGTCTTCATCGAAGAGGCGGCCCCCACGCCGACGACACCGCCGCCCGCGCCGCCACCGCCCCCCCCTCGCCTCATCGGGCCGGTGGTGGGGGCCATGGTGGGCGCGCTGTCCGCGGCGGCCGGCTTCGCGGTCCTGGCCTCCATCGGCAAGTGCACCGCCACCGGCTGCTCCGAGAATCGCTTTCGCAGCACCATGGGCGGCGTCCTCATCGGCGCCGGCCTGACCATCGCCGCCACCGGCGCCACCGTGACGATCCTGCGGGCGCGCGAACGCAGCGGCCCCACCGCCGTGGCCCTGGCCTGGCGCTGGTGAGCCGCGGGCCGACGGTCAAAACGTCAGAGCGCGGCGCCCAGCGCCCGCAGCGTCGCCGCGAACGTCGGGAACGACGTGGCGATCTCCCTGGCCTCGACCAGCGTCGGCTCTGAGGCGCACAGGCCCAGCACCGCCGCCGCCATGGCGATGCGGTGATCGCCCTCGGGGATGACCGTCCCGCCGCCCAGCTCTCCCCCCGCTCGTCCCTCGATGGACAGTCCGTCGGGCTGCTCGGTCACGGCCACGCCGGCCCGCCCCAGCTCGCGGCCCAGGGCGGCGATGCGATCCGATTCCTTGACCCGCAGCTCGGCCAGGTCCGCGAACACTGTCGTCCCTTCGGCCGCCGCCGCGGCCATGGCCAGCGCCGGGATCTCGTCGATGGAGCGCAGGGCCAGCGTTCCGTCCACGCGTGTCCCGCGCAGCCGCGACGCGCGCGCCCGGATCCGCGCCACCGGCTCGCCCATCGCCTCGCCCGTCTCGCTGACCGTCAGCTCGCCGCCCATGGCGCGCAGCACGTCCAGCGCCCCGGTCCGCGTCGGATTGACGCCCACGTTCTCCACCGTCACGTCGCTGCCGGGAACGATCAGCGCCGCCACCAGCAGAAACGTCGCCGACGAAAAATCGCCCGGCACGGTGATGGGCATGGCGCGCAGGCGGCCGTCCCAGCCGTCGGGATCGACGACGATCAGGTTGCGTGAAGGGTCAGCCGTCACCGGCGCGCCCAGAAAGCGCAGCATCCGTTCGGTGTGATCGCGCGACTGGGCCGGCTCGGTGATCTCCGTGCGCCCCTGGGCCTGCAGGCCGGCCAGCACCAGGGCGCTCTTCAGCTGCGCGCTGGCCACCGGCAGCGCGTAACGAATCGCCCGCAGGGCGCCGCCCTTCACCCGCAGCGGCGGAAAGACGTCGCCCGGGCGCGCCGGCTCGACGCGACCATCGACGGTGGCGCCCATCTGGCGCAGCGGCTCGGCCAGGCGACGCATCGGGCGCCTGGTCAGCGAGGCGTCGCCTTCCAGCACGGTCTCGAACGCCTGGCCGGCCAGGAGCCCGGTCAGCAAGCGAATGCTGGTCCCCGAGTTGCCGCAATCAAGCGGCCGGCCAGCTGCCCGCAACCCGCGCAGCCCAACGCCGACCACCTGCGCCCGCTCCCCGTCCAGCGTGATGCGAACGCCCAGCGCCTGCAGCGCCCGCGCCGTCGACACGTTGTCGCCGCCGCGGCCCAGCCCGGCGATCTCCACCACGCCGTCCGACAGCGCACCGAACAGCAGCGCCCGGTGCGAGACCGACTTGTCTCCCAGCACGCGGCAGCTCCCGCGCAGCGGGCCCGAGCGGCCGACCGAGAGTATTTCCGGGGAGTCAGCCGGTTCCGACGTCGTCGTCATGGGTGTCGGCCAGGTTTAACATGCCGCCCTCAGCGCGAGCGAGCCCGCCTCAGCGTCTCCAGAATCAGCGTGATCTTCTGGGCCAGGTCGGCGCGTTCGCTCTCGGGAATGTGCAACTGCCCGCGTAACCGCGTCCCCTCGGCGTGAAAGCTGGCCCCGTCCAGCAGCGGCCCCAGCCCGAACACGCGCAGCAGCGTCCGGCCGCGCAGATCGACCAGGAACTGCTGAGCCAGGCGCGCCGCCGCCTCGGCCTGCTGCGGCCGCTCGTGCAGGGCCAGCAGCGACACGTCCAGCGCCGCCCCCAGATCCAGGCGGGCGCCCGCGTGGTGCAGGCCCTCCGGCAACTGAAATTCGCCCCCGACCCGCTGACGCATGGCCTCGGTCACCGCCACCGCGGCCACCAGCGCCGGCCGCCCGCGCTCCGGCTCCATGGCGCGACGCAAGGGCCCCAGGCCCCCGCCGCGCGCGTCAGGCGCCAGACCGAACGCGCAGTCGATCGCCCCGCGCACGCTGTCCAGGCGCCCCGACACCAGCGTCCGCGGCGTCACCAGCGCGGTCGCCTCCTGACCGGACCGCCACAGCGGACTGCCGCGCCAGGGATCGGCGGTGGCTCCCGGATGCGCCCCCGCAAAGCCGCGCCCCACCGCATCGGCCGTGAACCGCCCTTGCGAGATGGTCAGCACCAGAGGCCCGGCGGCGTCCTCGGTGACGGCGAAGAGCATGCGATCGACGTCGACCAGCTCGTCGTAACCCAGGGCCAGGCGGCGCGCCTGGCGCTCGTCTTCCGAACGCGCCTGCAGCAAACCGCGCGACCACGGTGAATCGCGCAGCTGACCAAGATCAATCTCCAGCACCGTCTCGGGCCCGGCCGGAACGACGCCCACCAGGTCGCGATCGTCGGGCGCATTGCGCGCCCCACCGGGGCCCGCCGCACCACCGGTCGACGCGTCGCCGCCAGTCGCGCAGCCCGCCGCGGCCGCCAGCGACGCCAGCGCGGCCAGCGAGGCCAGCGACGCCCACACCTGCGCCCGTGCGCATCCGGGCTGTCTCATCCGGGAATCAACCGATCGCGACCTTCCTTGGCCGCTGCCAGCAACGCCTCCAGGCGGGCGCTGTCGCCGGCGGCGATGGCGCCGCGCAGGGCCTGCATCTCGGCCAGCAGTCGATCCACCAGGGGCAGCACCTCGCCGCGGTTGTCCAGGAAGATGTCCCGCCACATGGCCGGACTGGACGCCGCCACGCGGGTGGTGTCGCGCAGGCTGGTGGTCATGAGGCGTCCGATCTGCCCCAGCACCTCGCCGTCGGCGCCCGCCACTGCCGCCGCCAGCGCATACGCCGCCACGTGCGGCAGGTGGCTGCACGCCCCCAGCACGCGATCGTGAACGGCGGCGTCCATCTTGACGACGTCGCCCCCGGTCGCCGCCCACAGCCGGCAAACATTCGCCAGCGTGGTGGCATCCGTCGCCGGCGTGGGACAGACAATGCACGGCCGGCCCTGAAACAGCGTCGCGCTGGCCGCCTCCGGCCCCACCCGTTCGGTCCCCGCCACCGGATGGCAGGCCACGAAGATTCCTGCCGGCAGCACCGGTTCCAGGGCGCGCACCGCGGGCACCTTGACGCTGCCCACGTCGAACACCAGCGCGTCGCGCGCGACGGCCGGCGCCAGCTCTGCCCCCAGCGCGGCCAGGCTGCGCACCGGTGTGGCCAGCACCACCACGGCCGCCCCGCCCGCCGCCTCGGCGACGCTGCTGGCCGCACGATCGATGATCCCCAGCTCACGGGCGCGGCGCAGGGTTTCGGCGCTGCGCCCGAACCCCACCACCTCGCTGACCGCGCCCGCGGCCCGCGCTGCCAGCGCCACCGACCCACCGATCTGGCCCACACCGATCACCGCCATCCGTCCCAGCGGCGGTCCGCTCCACGTCGGCCGCGCCGTCATACGTGTCTCTCGCCGGACGCGACGTCGCGCGGGTACGAACCCAGCACCTTCAGCAGGGGCAGCTCGCTGGCCAGGACATCCAGCGCCGCCTTGCACACCGGCTCGCTGCGATGCCCGTCCAGATCGACGAAGAACAGATCGCGCAGGTCCCGGCGATCCGTCGGGCGCGAGGCGATGCGCCGCAGGTTCACCCCGCCCGCCGCCAGGCGATCCAGCACGCCGGCCAGCCGCCCCGGCCTGTCATCCAGCCCCAGCAGCAAGCTGGTGGCGTCGGTGCCGGTGGGCGGCGCCGGGTCCTTCCCCAGCACCAGAAACCGCGCCAGATCCACCGGCCCGTCGTCCAGCCGCGCCTTGGCCACGGTCAGGTCGAAGATCTCCGCCGCCAGCGCCGGCGCCAGCGCCGCCGCCCGCTGATCATCGCGCGCCAGCACCGCCGCGGCCGCCGCCGACGGGGCCGCCACCAGCGCCGCGCGCGGCACCGATTCCATCAGCCCGGCGGCACAGCGCGCCGCCGCCACCGGGTGGGCATAGACCCGCTCGATCCCCGTCGTCGCTCCGCTGTGGGTCAGCAGGGCGTGGGCCGCCTCGATGATGATCTCGCCGACGATCAGCAGCTCCGAATCGATGAAATGATCCAGGGCGTGAATGACCAGCCCCTCCGACGCCTCCTCGACAGGAACCACGCCGTAGTCGGCGCCGCGCCCCACCTCGCGAAAGACCTCGCCGATGCTGGCCGCCGGCAGGTACCGGGCCGACAGACCGAACCGCGTCTTGCCGGCCAGGTGACTGAACGTCGCCTCCGGCCCCGGGTAGGCGACCACCAGCGGGCTCTCCAGCGACAGGCAGGCCGACATGATCTCGCGAAAGACCGGCCGCACCCCCTCGCGCGGAAAGGCGCCCCGCGCCGCCGCCGTCAACCGTTCCAGGACGGCGCGCTCGCGGCCGGGGACGTGAAAGGTCTCGGCGCGGCTCCGCTTCAGCTCGCCCACCTTCTGCACCACCTCCGCCCGGCGATCCAGCAGCGACAGGATCTGGTCGTCGATCCCGTCGATCTCGCCGCGCAGCGCCGGAAGATCGCCGGAACCGGCGCCAGCGCCGGGCGAGCCGGGTTCCTCGCTCTTGTCGTCGTCTCTCTTGCTGAAGGCGCTCATGGTTGAAGGTTTCCGGCCATCCGATTCAGCGTACACCGGGTTTAACCGGCGCCAGCGTCTATAATCAAGGCGATGGCGCCGCCTCCCACGATGATCTTCGCCCTGACCGCCGGGCTGCTGACCGCGCTCACGCCCTGCGTGTATCCGATGATTCCCATCACCATCAGCATCTTCGGCGCCAAGGCCGGCGTCAGTCGAGCCCGCGCCCTGGCCCTGGCCACCTTCTACGTGGCGGGAATCGCCGCCATGTTCGGCACGCTGGGCACGGTGTTCGCCTTGCTGGGAAAAGCCTTCGGCACGTTCCTGGCCAACCCGTGGGTCATCGTCCCGCTGGCGCTGTTCTTCGTGGCCATGGCCCTGTCGATGTTCGGCGCCTTCGAGCTGACCGTCCCCGCGCCATTGCAGGCGCGCCTGTCGCGCGTCGGCGGCCGCGGCTTTGGCGGCGCGTTCCTGATGGGCGTCGTGGGCGGGATCATCGCCGCGCCCTGCACCGGCCCGCCGCTGGCGGCGATCCTGGCCTACGTGGCGACCACCCGCGACGCTGTCTACGGGTTCGTCCTGCTGTCGACCTACGCCGTCGGGTTCGGCGTCCCCTTCTGGGCGCTGGCCGGCTTTTCCATGTCGCTGCCCCGCTCCGGCGGCTGGATGGACGCGGTCAAGAGCGTCTTCGGCATCGCCCTGCTCACGGCGGCGCTCTACTACCTCAAGAACGTGGTTCCGTCGCTGGGTCACCTCACCGGCCGCACGCCCCTTTTTCTGGTCGCCGCGCTGGGCGCCGTCGTCGCCGGCGGCGCGCTGGGCGCCGTGCACCTGACCTTTCACCAGGGAACCGGCGCCCGGGTCCGCAAGGCGGTCGGCGTGGCGCTGGCCACCGTGGGCCTGTTCGCCGTCACCAACTATGCGCTGACACCCAAGGGTTCCATCGAGCTGACCTGGCTGCGCAGTGAAAACGAGGCCCTGGCCGCCGCGCGCGCCGCCGGCCAGCCGGTGCTGATCGACTTCATGGCCGACTGGTGCCTCCCCTGCCGCGAGCTGGACCTGAAGGTCTTCTCGCATCCGGACGTTGCCCTGGCCATGCAGGATTTCACCCTGCTGCGGGTTGATCTGACCCGCGAGGACGACGAGCCGACCCTGGGCGTGGTCAAGAAGAAGTACGCCGCCGACACCCTGCCCGCCGTCCGCATCGTCTCGCCGGACGGCGCCATCCTGGGCCGCACCGACGAGGTCCTCACCCCGACGCGTTTCCTTGACCTGCTCTCGCGCGCCAAGCACGCCAACTGAAGCGCGAACTTCGACGCGGCGTCAGCGCCCGAGGTGAAACGTCAGCGTGCCCAGACCGATGAGGTGACTGCCGCTGGAGAAGCTCTTGTTGGAGTTTCCCTCGGTGACGATGATGGTGCCGCCAAAGAAGTAGTGATAGCCGGCCGAAACCTCGGCGCCGACGCCCAGGTACGGTGTCAGGAAATACTCGACGCCGACCTTCAGGTTCGTCACCAGCCCCTTGTGCGAGATCTGCGCGCTGTCCAGCGGCGGCGACACCGGGTGCGGCGTCCCGAACGCAAATCCCATGTTGACGCCCGGACGCAGCAACAGCCGATTGCGTTCGGCCTGGGTGTGACCGGGCCCGATGGGGGCGTCGATGATGAACCCCAGCAAGAACTGCGTCAGCGTCCCGGTTCGCCCGCTGCCGTCGATCACCTGCACGAAATTCCCCGACAGATCGAACACCAGCAGCTTGACGCCCACCTCGAACCCCAGGGCGCCGCCCCGGGTCGTGTCGAAGAAATCCGGCGTCTTGTCCGTCGCCCCCCACCCGACCACGCCGCCGGCCAGCAGGCCGGCCCGCACGTCGACCAGGCGCGCCTCGGCCGACCGTTGCGCCGCCAGCACCAAGACCAGAGTCAGCAGCGCCAGGCCGGCGCGGCGCTTCACGTCGCTTCTCCCAGAAGCGTCTCGATGCGCGCCCGATCGAATCCCAGCAACAGCCGTCCCCGCACCTCGATCACCGGCACGCGATCGGTGGGGATCCCCAGCTTGGCGGCCTTCTGCGCCAGCTCGCGCGCCGCCGCCGGATCCTGTTCGACGTCCTTGTCGGCGAAGGGAATCTTTCTCTCCGACAGATACTGCCGCGCCGCCCGACAGGCCCCGCACCAGGACGTGCCGTAAACGGTCACCACCGGCGTGGTCCCCGGCGCCAGCCCGCCATCGCCATGCGGCGACGGCAAAGGCGGCGCCCCCGACGGCGGCGGCCCTGCGCCCGGCGCGTGCTCGGCCAGCGCCGACGACTGTCCGGCCGGCAGCTGGGCCAGGGCGGCTGTCTCGAAGGCCTCGCGCGACAGGGCCTTGGCCTGGGTCTTACCGGCATTCAACAACTGGTTGAGGTCCGCCACAAAAACCTCGTTACTGCCGTTGTTTTTTGCAGAGGGATTGGACGGATCCAGCACCCGAACCAGTCCTCGAGAAACCGGCGGTACGATCTCCGGCTTGTCCGTGGTGGCGAACTGCCCGTCGGGCTCGGCGTACGTGAACAACCAGCGGTCGCCCTTCAGGATCTCCAGGGTCGCCGGCGCCCCCTTGGCCACCGGCGCCGCCTCCGGCACCACCTTGCGACAGCCGCCGAAAGAAATCAGGCAAGCAAGAACAACAAGACCAGCGCGAACCATCAGCGCATTCTACCAGCCCTGCCGCGCGCCGGGGCAGCCAGCGTCAGTTGACGCTGACCAGCGCCGCGCCGTCGCGACCGCACATCGTGGCGTCGGCCTCGTAATGTTGCGCGCAGTGCGGACAGATCTTTCCGGAGCCGCGCGAGACGCGATGGACGGGAACGCGGTGCTGCGCCGAAATGGGCGTCGACGCCCGGGCGACGGCGACCAGCTCCTCGGCGTCGAACGGACAAAATCGCTTGTCCGCCTCGTAAAAACGAGCGCAGCGCGGGCATTGCGTTCCCACGGTCGACCCGGCGACAGCCGCGCCGCCCGCCGGCACCAAGGCGCGCGCATCATGCGGACAGTACCGAAGCCCGGCCGGGAACTGCTTGCCGCAGGCGGGACAAAGCTGGCCAGATTCGGTCGCCGCGGTCGCCGCGGCCGCCGCGATCGCACCAACCGTCGCGCCAGCGATCGCCGGCGCCGGCGATGCCGGCGGCCTCTGGGCCGGCCGGACGCCTTTCTCCGATGGACGCGCCGCCTGTCGCGCGCGCGCGGCTGGCCAGCGACCGCGCATCACCACGACGAACACCGTCAACGCCAACGCGGCCACCACCAGAAAAAGGACGAACTGGATCGCCTGCATGGAGACCTCCGACCCGAGCCCTTCAGCCTAACAAATATACGACCGTTTCAGGAAGGTCTTCCCGCGCGCCCGTCCGCTGATCGTCGATTTATTTCTTGTGGCGCTTCTTCTCGTTCAAAGGCGCCGCCACACCCAGCGACAGCTTGGCCTCCGCCTGATCGACCGCCTGTTTGATGGCGTCCTTGATGGCGTCGTGAATCGCCGATGCGCCTTCGGCCTCGGCGCGCCGCTCCGTCACCTCGGTCTCCAGGCCGGCCTCGCCGTCCCCGCTGAAGGCCAGCTTGGCCCCCGGGATGGCCGTCCCGAAGACCGTGAGGCGCACGTTGACGGCCAGCCGCTTGAGGTGGCCGCCCGGGTTCGGCTCCTTGAGCTCGTTCTTCAACTGCTCCAGGCGTAGCGTCACGTCGAAGCCACGCAGCCCGCGCTTCTTCAACTCGGCCACCAGCTCGCCCTCTGCTTCGGCGCCGCCCACGTCGGAGGCCCAGCTGGGACGTGACGACAGCTCCTGCCGCAGCGCCTCGCTGGCAAAGGTCTTCACCGTGGCATCGACGCCGTCGGGGGCCTTCACCGGCCCGACGCGAAAGTAATACTTTGGCTGGGCCGCCCCCGCCTCGCCTGACAAGGCCGCCCCGACGGCCGCCACCAGCATCGCCGTCCGGATCACAGCCTGCCAGTTCAGACCGGCACGCATCTCACCACTTGGTTGCGACATGCTGGCCTGTATACTGCGCGAAATGACCGGCCAGCCCAAGGCCAAACGCGACGACAGAACCTCCCTGCTGGTCGGCGTCGGCATGACCGCGCTGCTGACCCTGGGCGTCGTCACCGTTTTCGGCGACGCCATCGCCGCTGTCTTCGCGCCACCGCCCGCGCCCTCCCCATCCGTGGCGCCCCAGGCGGTGGCCGCTTCGTCGACGGTTTCGCCGGCCCCTTCAGCGACCACGTCGTCGACCGCTTCGTCGGACGGCGGGGGCAGCAAGTCTTGACCCTGCGCACCGCGCGGAATAACGTCCTCCGGCCGAACGCGGCGCCAACCTTCGCCGAGGCTTCATGATCAAGCTGACGATCACCGAAAAAGGGGGCGAGCCCCGGTCCCTGACGTTCGACAAGGACGAGATATCCATCGGGCGCGTTTCAGGCAACGATATCGTCCTTCCCAAAGGGAACATTTCGAAAAGGCACTCGCGCCTGGTGGTGAAGGACGGCGCCCTCGAGCTGGTCGACCTGAAAAGCACGAACGGCACCTACGTCAACGGACGCAAGATCGGCGAGCCGGCGACCATCAGCGGCGCCGACCGCATCCAGGTCGGGGATTTCTTGATCACGCTGCAAGGCGAAGGCGGCGATGCCGCCGCGCGCTCCGGCCCGGTCAGCTCCTCTCGGCCGTTGCCAGTTCCGCCCCCACCACCGCCCCCGGCGCGCCACGGCTCGGGCCTTTCGGGCCTGCCCGCGCTGCCCGGCGAGACCGGCGCGAGCAGCGACGAAGGCGATTCCAACTTCGGCATGAAATCCCGCTCGGGCCGCGTCCCCATTCCCCCGCCGCCACCGCCCCCGCCCCGCCGCACGACCGCGCAGTCCGCGCCGCTGGGACTGGAGGACGACGGCGTGGACATCGGAGGCGATGTCGGCCCGCCCTCGCCGTCCGATATCGCATCGTCGGAAGAGGATCTGGCCGCCAGCGGTCCCGCGCTCTTCGAAGGCTCACGCAACGCCGCGTTCGATGATGCCAGCCGACCGATGGGCGATCAGACCGGCGAGCACCTTCCGCTCGAGGGCATGGATGGTGGCGCCTCCGCCGAAGACGACGCGCCCGGCATCGATCTCCCAGATGGCGGCGGTCTCACCGGCCCGGTCGCGTCCGGAGGCGACGAGCCGGCGCTCGATCAACTGGACGTCCTGGTGAACGACCCTACCGTTACCCAGATCATCATCGGCGGCCCCGACATCGTCCTGGTCGAGCGCGGCGGCAAGCTGGAGGCAATCCCGGGCGGGCTCGGCGACGCCAACACCGTCGCCGAAACTTTGTGGCGGCTGGCCAACACCGCCGTGCCCCCGCCCCCGCCCGACAACCCGGTGGTGGACGTGCGCTTGCCCGACGGAACCCGTCTGGCCGCCGTCTTCCCGCCGGCCGCGGTGGCCGGCGTCTGCGGCTCGATCCGTAAAGCGTCGCTGCCCATGCACTCGCTGGCCGAGCTGGGCGCGGCCGGCGGCCTCGCCAAAGAAGCGCAGACCGTCATAGAAGCCGCCCTGGCGGCCCAGCGAAATCTGCTGGTGACCGGCGACGCCGGTTCAGTCGCCACGTTGCTGGGAGCGATCGCCGGCGCGCTCCCCAGCGGCAGGCGCGTGGTCTCGCTGGGCGCCAACGCCGGCCAGGTGCGTCCGGGCTGGACGGAGCTGGCTCCCGTCGGCGACCTGCCTGGTCTGATTCGCGTCGCCGCCGCCCTGCGCGCCGATCACCTGCTGGTGGGCGAGGTCATGGGCCCCGAGGTGCTGGATCTGCTGCTGGCCGCCTCGCACGGACAGGAAGGGATCATCCTTGGCCTCACCGCGCGCTCGGCCTCCGAAGGGCTGGCGCGGCTGGAGGCGCTGACCGGACAGGTCTCCGGCGCTCACGGCGTGGCCTCGCTGGCCAACAGCACGCTGGACCTCGTCCTTCACGTCACCGCGCTCACCGACGGCGGCCTGCGCATCACCGAGGTCACGGAGGTCAAGGTCGACAACGCGAACCGGCTGGTCGTCGATCCGGTTCTCTCCTGGCGCAGCGAAGGATCGCGGCGTGGCCCCGCCGGCAAGATGCAGATCATCGGCGTGTCATCACGCCTGGCCGCCGCCATGGCCGGCGGCGGGGGGACGCTGCCGTCGAACCTGATTCGCAAGTGAGACGCCGCCGCCGGAGCGAATCGACCGGCCGCCCACGCTGATGTTCTTCGAGACGTTTCGCGCCGCCCAGGCGCGCCTGCCGGCTGGCCTGATTCGGGTCGGTCCACCCGCCGCCGCGGCGGCGATCACCGCCGTCGAGAAACAGCTGGGTCGGTCGTTACCAGATCAGCTGCGGTCCTTTCTGCTGTCGTTCGACGGCGCCGATCTTTTTCACGGCGCCATCGTCGTTGCCGGCGTGGCCCCCCCTGCCGACCCGACCCTGGTTGCTCTGCAGGAGGGGGCCGCACAGGAAAGCGATCTGGTGTTTGCCGAGGCGGGGCTTGGCGACAGGTTCGTCCTCGATGGGAAGGGCCGCGTCTTTCGCGTCCGCTCGGGATCGGACGAAAGGGTCCTGTCCGGTTCCACGTTCGGGAAATGGCTGGACGCCACGGTGGCGCGCGAACAGATCCTGTACGACGTCGAGGGCGAATTTTTGGCCGACGCCTTCGAACCTGACGGCGAGGAGGTGACGCCCCAGACGGCCCGGCGGCAGGCCGAGCGCGCCCTCCGTCACGATCCCGGCTCGGCAGAGGCGCAGCACGATCTCGGAACCGCACTGCGCCGGCTGGGGCGCCCTGCCCAGGCGGCGCAGGCGTTCGCTGCCGCCGCCGAGCTGGATCCCGCCAATCCGTGGCCCTGGTTCGACCTGGGGCGCGCCCTACTGGAAGAATCACCGGGGCAGGGCCCGGCGGCTGCAACAGCCTTCTGGAAGGCGGCCGAGCACGAAGAGGGGCTGGCAGCGGCGCGCCTGCTGGCCTGGGCCGCCCGGGCCAGCAGCCAGGCCGGCGACCTGGCCCAGGCCGAGAAAGCCCGGCGGGAAGCCGTCGCTCGCCACGACGGCATCGGCGACGACCTGCGCCGCGCCGTGGAGGCTGCCGAGGGGGACAGCGACACGCACACGCTGGACGAAGCTCGCGCGCTGCTGACGGCCCTCACGGGCCGGGCTGCCCCTCCGCCCCGGCGCCGCCTTCCGGTGGTCACCGGCGACGGCCCCAGCCGCCTCAGCAAGCCTCCCTCGGGGGGCGGAAAGCGACCGCCCCGCCGTGGACGGCGCTGAGCCGCCGAACATGACAACGGCCCGCCGATACCAGATCGGCGAGCCGCTGCGGGAGGACCGGACTGATGCGTTTACGCCAGCAGGTCGGGGACGATGCCGCTCTGGTACATGCTCATCGGCTTGCCCCATGTCTTGAGCGGGCTGCCGAACACCTTCTGCAGAATGGTCAGGTGCACGTCCTGCAAGTTCACCACGCTGGGGAACTTGATGTACTGGCCGGTCTTGAGGACCTTGCCACCGCTGCCAACAAGAACCAGCGGCAGGTTCTGGCTGTCATGGTTGCCGCCGTGCATACCGCTCATGAAGTGGATGACGGTGTTGTCGATGGCCGTGCCGTCGGCGCCGTCGGAGACGGCGGCCAGCTTGGTCGTCAACTCGTTCAGTCGGTCGACCATCCACCAGCCGCAGGTGGCGAAGCCGCTGTTGGTGTTACCAGCGTGCTGCAGGTTGTGATAACCGCCCAGAGGCTTGTTGGTGGGCGTCGAGCCCGTGGCCGTGAACGTCCGCTCGTTGATGAAGTTGTAGACGAAGTCGCTGCGGGCGTCGTCGAGCATGAAGCTGACCACGCGGGTGATGTCGCACTGGATGGCCATCACGGCGAGGTCGATCATCAACGTGGCATGGGCGCCGCGGTTGTAGTTCGCCGGGGTCATGCCGACGCCGTAAACCTGCGACGGCCGGGCCAGCGGCGTACAACCCGTGACCGGCACGGGCATGGTCGGATCCGAGACGCGATTTTCCAGCGTGCGAACCGACGTCATGAACTGATCCAGCTTGGCGCGATCGCTGGT
>DATLVT010000079.1:0-4992 GCA_035577105.1 Polyangia bacterium | reverse complement strand
CGCGACGTCGTCCCCGACCTGTCGGATCCCCAGATCGCTCTCGTCGCCGACTGGATGGGGCATCCGGCGACGGAGGTGGCCAGCGCGGTGACCACCGTGCTCAGCACGGCGCTGGGCGACACGCCGGGCGCCACCGCCGTGCGCGGGTCGTCGATGCCGGGGATGGCGTACGTCGCCGTGGTGTTCGGCCAGTCCGCCGATCTGGAGGCAGGGCGGCGCGCGTTGCTGGCGCGCGTGGCGTCGGTGCGTCCGCAGTTGCCGGCCAACGTGCGCCTGCAGGTCGGCCCGACGGCGTCCAGCACCGGGTGGGTGTTCCAGTACGTGATCGTCGATCCGCAGCGACGCGAATCGCTGTTGCACCTGCGGGCGTTTCAGGACGACGTGCTGCGCCCGGCGCTGGCGGCCATTCCCGGCGTCGCCGAGGTGGCTTCGGTGGGCGGGACGCTGCAACAGGTGCTTGTCGAGGCGCGCCCCGACGTCATGCGCGCGCGCAGCGTCGCCCTCAGCGACGTGACGGCTGCGCTGGAACCTGCGCTGCAGGCGCGCCCGCAACCCGACCTGGAGCAGCTGCGCGCGACGGCGCTGCCGGTGCCACCAGCAACACCCGGCGCGGCAGGTTTGACCGTGGGTGACGTGGCGCGGGTGCACCTCACCGACGAGATGCCCTCCGGCCTGGCCGACCTGGGCGGGGTGTTTCGCGCCGTCGGCGGCATCGTCATCGCCCGGCGGGGCGCCGCGCTGCCGGCGCTGGTGGTGGAGGTGCAGGCCGCCCTGGCGCGCGCGCGCGCGCAGCTGCCGGCCGAGGTGCAGATCGTCACCGCCTATGATCGTCTGGAGCTGGTGAACCGCGTCGGTGGGACGCTGGCCCGCGCCCTGGCCGAGGAGGTGGCGGTGGTGGTGCTGGTGATCCTGATCTTCCTGGCCCACGCGCGCAGCGCGCTGGTGCCGCTGGTGACGTTGCCGGTGGTGCTGCTGGCGACGTTCGCGGCCATGCGCCTTTTGCACGTGCCGGCCACCATCATGAGCCTGGGCGGCATCGGCATCGCTCTCGGCCTGGCGGTGGATGCCGAGGTGGTGGCGCTGGAGGCCTGTCATCGGCGGCTGGAGGGTCTGCCGGCGGCCGGGGCGGGTGGGCCAGGCCCGCCAGATGATCGCCGCGGTCGCCTGGTCGCCGCGGCCAGCGCCTTCGCGCCCGCCATCCTGACCTCGCTGCTGATCACCGCCATCACCTTCCTGCCGGTGTTCGCCTTCACCGGTGAGACCGGCCGCTTGCTGCGACCGCTGGCCTTGACCAAGACGCTGGTCATCGCCGCGGCCGGGCTGGTGACGCTGACGCTGGCGCCGGCGCTGCGCGATCGTCTGCTGACCGGGCGGGTGCGGCCCGAGTTCGCCAACCCGCTGACCCGCGGTCTGGTCAGCGTCTATCGTCCCTTCGTCACCTTCGCGTTGAACCGACCGGTGCTGACGCTGCTGACCGGCGCGCTGGCGGTGCTGTCGTGTCTGCCGATCATCCCGCGCCTGGGCGGCGAATTCTTTCCGCGCATCGACGAGGGCGCGCTGCTGGCCATGCCGACGACCCTGCCGGGCGCGCCGGTGGAGCAGCTGGCCGCCCAGCTGCGCTGGCAGGATCGCAACCTGGCGCCGTTCCAGGAGGTGGCGACCGTGTTCGGCAAGATCGGCCGCGCCGACAGCGCCACCGATCCCGCGCCGCTGACGATGGCGGAGATCACCATCGCGCTGCGCCCGCGCGCCGAGTGGCCGCTCACCTTTCACCGTCGCTGGTACAGCCGCCGCGCGCCGCGCTGGTGCAAGCCCGCGCTGCGCCTGCTGTGGCCCGAAGAGACGCCCGCGACGACGGCGGAGCTGGTGGCGCGCCTGGATCAGGTCAGCCGGCTGCCCGGGTGGACGGGCGCGTGGACGGCGCCGGCGCGCGCCCGCCTTGACATGATGGCCACCGGCGTGCGCACGCCCGTCGGGGTGCGCATCAGCGCCGGCGATCCCGAACGGCTGGCCACGCTGGGCGCGGCGGTGCGGGCGCTGCTGGGGCGATTGCCGGGCACGCGCAGCGCGGTGCTGGAATCACAGGGCGGCGAGCAGCGATTGTCGCTGGCGCTGGACGCGCAGGCGCTGGCCCGCCACGGCGTCGACGGCGCGCGCGCGGCCGCGCTGGCCGACCTGCTGACCACCGGCGGCCAGCTGGGCGAGCTGACCGTCGAAGGCCGGCGTCTGCGCGTTCGCGTGCAGCCCGAGTCGCGCGAGATGATGCGCAGCCCGGCCGACGAGCTGCGCCTGGCCACCGTGCGTGCGTCGGCATCCGGCGGCGGGCAACCGGTGCCGCTGGCGCTGCTGGGCCGCCCGGTCACCGTGGCGCGCCCGTCGATGCTGCGCAGCGAGCGCGGCGAGCTGGTCACCTACGTCTACGTCGATCTGACCGACGGCACCGACCTGCAGGGGTACGTCCAGCGAGCGCGAAGCGCGCTGGATCAGACGTCAGGCGCCGGCGGGCTGGTGCTGGGCGCGGGGGAGAGCGTGCAGGTGGTGGGACAATACGATCTGCTGAACGCCGCGCAACAGCGGCTGCACTTGATCGTGCCGCTGGTGGCGCTGTCCATGCTGGGCTTGCTGTTCTTGCAGTTTCGCAGCCTCAGCGAGGCGTTGATCGTGCTGGTGTCGGTGCCGTTCGCGCTGGTGGGCAGCGTGTGGACGCTGTTTCTGGCCGGCTATCCGCTGTCGGCGCCGGTCTGGGTGGGGTTGCTGTCGGTGGTGGGGCTGGCCATGCAGACCGGCGTGGTGATGGTGGTCTACATCGACGAGGCCTTTCACCGCCGCGTCCGCGAGGGGCGGGTGCGCGGACGGGCGGACATCGTCGCCGCCCACGCCGAGGGCACCATCCAGCGGCTGCGTCCCAAGCTGATGACCGTCACCACCATGGCCGCTGGCCTTTTGCCCTTCCTGTGGGCCGAGGGGGCCGGCGCCGAGATCATGAAGCGCGTGGCCGCGCCCATGCTGGGCGGCCTGCTGACCAGCGCGTTCCTGACGCTGGAGGTGCTGCCCGTGATCTACACGGTCTGGCGTTATCAGCAGCTGCGCCGCGCCCAGCGCGCCGGCGTTCCCATCGGCAACGTCGTCGGCAGCGCGCCGGCCTGGGCGCGGCGATAGTCAGGGGCGCGTCGCCCCGCGCGGCCGGTGAGGACGGCCAGCCGCGGCGGCGCTGTTACGTGAAAGAGCTGGATCGCGTCGGTGGGGGGCGTATTTAATCCTTCACGTGCAAAAAGGAATTATCGTCATGCCCACAAACGGTCGCGCAGCGGCGTTCGCCTCGTTCATGGCTCTGTTGGTGATGTCCGGTGCGGCGCGCGGGCAATCGCCCGGCCCGTCGCAGGCCCTTTGCCCGACGGCCTGTCCCGCCGATCAGACCTGCATCAACGGTGTCTGCATGGTGCCCGCCGCCGGGCCGGCGTCACAGGCGCTGCCCATCGCGCCCTCCGCCCCGGTGGCCGTGTGGCCGACGCCGGCGGTATCTTCAACGCCGCCGCCCGCACCGGCAGCGTCTTCTCCCGCCGGGGTGGTGGTGGCGCCGCCGGCGCGCTCACCGCTGTCCCTGCTGCCGTACCTGGGCGTGCACTCGGCCGTGGGCGACGCGGGGAAGAGCCTTGATATGGGGTTGCACGCCGGAATCTTCGTCGGTGGCCGGATCAACGACTGGGTGTCACTGAACGGAGAGGTGGGGCTGGATTGGTTCAACCCTTCCGGCACCCCGGCCGGGATCGACGTGACCGACAGGATGTACACGCTGGCGTTCAGCCCGCTGGTTCAGGCGCCGGTTGGCGTGGGCCGGTTCGTCATCGGGCCGACCCTGGGCGGATTCGTGACGCGCGCCGAGCTGACCAGGGACCAATCGCTGACCGGCGTCAGCAGCACCGCCAACTTCACTGCGCATGGCTGGCTGGTGGGCGCCAACGCCGGCTTCTTCTTCCCGGTCTCCAGCAAGATCGACCTCGGCGTGTTGCTGGGGTTTCGCAGCCATTCGGCCACGGAAAGCTGCGAGAAGGTCGACAATCAACTCGAGAGCTGCCGCAGCGACAACCTGGGTTCGTCGCTGAAGATGTTCAACACCACACTGGCGGCCCTGTTCTAAGGCGCCGGGCCTAGCCGCGGCGGCGGCGTGCCGCCGCCAGACCGATGGCGCCAAGGACGGCGAAGCCAGCCAGGCCCGCCAGGTCCCGTGCCGGCGGCAAGGGGCGGTCGGGCGCCAAGGCACAGCCGCTGCTGGTGGCCACGCCGGCGCCGCTGCCGGTCCCCGACGCGCCGCCTGTTCCCGTTGCGCCGCCGCTGCCGGTCGCCCCGCCGACACCGCTGCTGCCGGACGTTCCCGCGCTGCCGCTGCCGCCGCCCGAGCCCGTCGACACCGTTGTGCCGCCGCTGCCGGACGTTCCGGCGCTGCCGCTGCTGCCGCCCGAACCGGCGGTCGCGTCGGCGCCACCGTCGTCGGCCGCGCCGCCGTCGCCGCCGCCCATCGGCGCGCCCAGCTTGATGTCGTCGATGCTGTCACCTTCGACGAAATCGTCGAGGTACAGCGTCTCGGTGAAGGGCTGGGGCAGCACGCGGTGCAGGCCGGTCTGAAAGAAGAGGCTGTTGCTGTCGAAGCGGGTGTTGTGCTTGTAATTCGTCACCACCTGCTTGCCATCGATCCAGAAGTCGACGATCCCTTTCGTCGCATCGTTCGACCAGTGAACGTGCAGCGCCAGCTGGTGCCACTGTCCGGCGGTGATGGTGCCGGTCCAGATCAGCACCGATCCCAGGTTCGCTCCCTGCGATTCGATGCCCAGCTTGATGGTGGTGCCGCCGCCAGCCTTGTTGGGCTCGACCCAGATATCCATCCAGTTGCGGGAGGTGCTGTTGGTTTCGTAAAAGGCGATCTCGTTGCGCGTCTTGGCGTCCTCCACCAGGAAGTAGTACCCGGACAGGTACGAGTCCATCCCTTCGCCGGTC
>DATLVT010000078.1:0-8331 GCA_035577105.1 Polyangia bacterium | reverse complement strand
ACTGGGGCCTGCGGCGCAAGCGGCAGCGCGACGTGGCCCACGACCCGGCGCTGTTCTGCAAGGTGCTGTCATACGCCAGCGGGATCCTGGCCGTGCCCTGGCCGGAGGTGCACCTGGTCTCCAACGCCACGGGCGAGATCGAGCTGGCCAACGCCATCGCCGAGAGCACGCCGGTGCCGTCGTTCGTCGTCGGTCGGGGCGTCCTGCAGGGGCGCCACGAGACCGAGATCGCTTTCATCGCGGCGCGCGCCCTGGCCTTGACCCGCGCCGATCACTTCATGCTGTGGCCGGCGGTGGTGCCGACCGTCGCCGAGCTGGAGGTGATCCTGCTGGCGGCCAGCACGCTGATCCGCGGGGAGATCCCGGTGCCGGCGGAGCTTCAAAACCCGGTGCTGCGCTATCGTGACTTCCTGGGCCGGGCGCTGACGCCGCCGCAGCAGGAGCAGCTGGATCTGGTGGTGAAACGCCTGGGCATCGGCCCCACCACGACGTTCGACGTGCAGCGCTGGGCGCGGGGCGCGCAGCTGACCGCGGTGCGGGCCGGCCTGTTGATCGGCAACGACCTGCGCCTGGGCGTTCAGCTGGGGGCGGCCTGCACGCCCACCGTCGACCCGGGCGAGGTCGAGCGCGACCTGATCGAGTGGTCGGTGTCGAAAGAATACATCGCGCTGCGCGCGCACCTGGGCTTCGGACCGTCGTAAGCTGGCGCGCGTGAACCCACTGCGAATCTTCTGCGAGACCAGTTTTCCGGCGGGGGCCAAGGACCTGCTGGTGAAGGGAACCGCCGGCCATCAGCTGGTGGCGTCGCTGCAGGAAGCGGACGTCGTGTTCGGGCAGCCCAAGGTCGACGCGCTGATCGCGGCGCAGAACGTGAAGTGGGCGCAGCTGACCAGCGCCGGCTACACCAGCTATGATCGCGACGACGTGCGGGCGGCGCTGACCGCCCGAGGGGCGGCGCTGACCAAGAGCTCGCTGGTGTTTGACGAACCGTGCGCCGAGCACGTGGTGGCCTTCATGTACGCGCAGGCGCGGCAGCTGCCGGCGGCCCTGGCCGAGCAGCGGGGCGCCCGCGGCTGGCCGCAGAAGGGCGTGCGGGCAAAGTCGCGTCTGCTGCGCGGGCAGTCGGCGGTGATCGCCGGCCTGGGCTCGATCACCCGGCGGCTGATCGAATTGCTGAGTCCGCTGGGGATGGAGCTGACGGTGATGCGGCGCAGGGTCAGCGACGCCGGCGACGAGCCGGTGCGCGCCGTGGCATGGGACACGCCCGAGGCGGGCCGGGCGCTGGGCGGCGCCGACCACGTCATCAACAACCTGCCTGAATCGCCCGGCACCATTCTCTTCTTCAACGCCGCCCGCCTGGCCGCCATCAAACCGGGCGCGATCTTCTACAACATCGGCCGCGGCGCCACCGTCGATCAGCCAGCCCTGATCGCGGCGCTGACCTCCGGCCGCCTGAGCGCCGCCTACCTGGACGTCACCACCCCCGAGCCACTGCCGCCCGGCGATCCGCTGTGGACGGCGCCCAACTGCTTTATCACCCCTCACACCGCCGGCGGCCACGACGACGAATCCGAACGCCTGGTCCGGCACTTTCTGGAGAACCTGGCCCGCTTCGTCGAGGGGCGCCCGCTGATCGACCGCGTGGTCTGAGGCAGCCGATCTGCTGGGCGGCCCCCCGGCAGCGGCGCGGCGGCGCTAACGGTAGTACGTCCTGACCCCCGTCGCCGGGAACGTCGGGGGACAGCCGCCCTGCTGGGCGTAGGCGACGTGAAGCTCCGTCGCCGAGGCGAGATTGAAGTACGCCCATCCGCTGGGTTCGGCCGTGGGCGTGGTGCGCCGCTCGTAGCAGTACGACGAGGTCACCGTCTCGGGATCGCGGTAGGTCGGGTTCGTGGGATCGATCCGGAAGGTCTCGAAGCCGACGGTGGTCGTGTCGCCGTCGAGATCGGCCAGGTAGACGGCGTCCGTTTCCGCCCTGAAGACAGAGAGCGGATTGCCCGACGCGCTCCTGGCCGCGTCGGCCCCACCGCCGGTGTAGGGCGCGTGAAACCAGACGCCGGCGATCGTCCCCGCGCGATCGTGCGCCACCGTCCCGCATTTGCGACCCACCGTGGGGGGATCGTTGTTGGTGCCAAGCAGATCCAGATAAGGCTGCCGCATCTGCGAAGGATAGGGATCGTAAGGACAGATGGCGTGCAGGAACTTCAATTGCCCGTCCACGTAGCGCGGCATGTTGATGAACTGGTTGGTGACGGACGAATCCGTCACCACGAAATCCCAGGCGAAATAGCCGGGACCGCGCTTGTAGTAGCCGATGATCTCGCCGGCCAGAAAATCGACCGGGTGACTGACCAGCTCGCCGGCGCTGCTGCCGCTGGTGACGGTCACGTCGGCGATCTTCTGGACCACCTCGCGGATATGCGCAAAGGAGATCTGGGTGGTGCAGCTGGCCTCGAACATCAGGCCCCATTCCCCCTGATAGTCCGCGTCGGCCGGGTCGTGCAGCGGATCGTGATAGTGCACCGACGCCTGGATGGTCATGTTGGCCGGCGCATAGATCGGGACCCGGACGCCCGCATAGCTGTCCTTGACCTGCATGTACGATCGGATCTCGTACCCGGCGCCCCCGGCCAGCGCGGGCAGCGGCCCCACCGTCTGCAGCGAGGCGAGATCCGTCACGTCGGCCGTGAACGAGGCGCTGCCCGGCAGACAGCTGACGGTGATGCATTTTCCGTCCTGACATCCCCTGGGGCACGCGCTGGTCGTGAAGCGGTAGCTGCAGGTGCCCGCCGAACAGGTCCCGTTGGGATCGTAGTACGTCTTCAGCATCGAGCCGTCGCACTGGTTGGGTGGAGGCGCGTTGCACTGAACCTGGCTGCACGGATCGGCCTGGCACTGCGGCGACGAGCAGCCACCGGCGTCGCAAGCGCCCCCGTCGCACATCCCGGGCATTCCCCCCGGCGGCCCGCACGTCCCGCCGTCACAGTCGTCTTGCAGGCACTGCCCGGCCTGGCAGCCGTGAGGACAGGTCTGCATGGTGTACCGGTAGCTGCAGACGCCTGCCTGGCAGGTGCCGTTCGGATCGTAGAAGGTCTTCAGCACATCGCCTTCGCAGCGGTTGGCCGGAGGTGTCTCGCAGCGGACCTGACCGCACGAGCCCGGCAGGTCGCCGTCGGTGGTCGCGGGCGGCGGCGCGGCGTCCGCCGGCCCGGGACCGCCTCCGTCGACCGGGCCCGGGGCGGCGGGGGCCTGCCCTCCGCCGCATCCACCCAGGCAGGCCAGCGCCAGCAGGACCAGGCGCGCGCCAGCAGACGAAATCGTGCACCTCATTGATGGCACCACCCACCCAGGAACGGTCGGCGGGCTCAAAACCTTGAGGGCGCGAGGATAATCAGGCCCGATCGGGGGCGCGGGCAACCGCTAAGGAGCAAGCGGTCGCGACGGCGTCTGGTTGAGCACGAGCCAGTACAGGCCGAGCTGGCGCACCGCCTCGACGAACTGATTGAAGTCGACCGGTTTTCGGATGTAGCTGTTGGCGCCCAGGCTATAGCTGTTCACCATGTCCTGATCCTCGGCGGAGGAGGTGAGCACGACGACAGGCAAGAGCCTGGTGCGCTCGTCGGCGCGGATGGCCTTGAGCACGTCCAGTCCGTCGATCTTCGGGAGCTTGAGGTCAAGCAGAATGACCTGCAGGGACAGTTCACGATCGCGGCCGGCGTGCGCGTTCCGGGCGAACAAGAAGTCCAGCGCCTCCGCCCCGTCGCGGACGACGACCACCGGATTCATGACGTGCCCCTTCTTCAGTGCGCGCAGCGTGAGCGCTTCGTCGTTGGGGTTGTCTTCGACCAGGAGAATGACCTTGTCGTTCATCTGCCTGCCTCCTCACGACCAGCGCCACTGACTGTGAACAGGAACGTGGCGCCCTCGCCCACGGCGCCGATCGCCCAGATGCGACCGCCGTGACGCTGCACGACCCGCTGGACCGTGGCCAGACCGATGCCCGAACCCTCGAACTCGCTGGCGGTGTGCAGGCGTTGAAACACACCGAACAACTTCTTGGCGTAAGCCATGTCAAAGCCGGCGCCGTTGTCGCGCACGAAGAAGACCTGCTCGTTGTCTTCATGCAAGGAGCCAACCTCGATGCGCGCGCCGCGGGTGTGGCGGGTGAACTTCCACGCATTGGCGAGCAGGTTGTTGAACACGACGCTCAGCAGCTGTGCGTCGGCCAGTGCAAAGAGGCCGGCCTGGATCGACAGCTCGACGACGTGTCCGGGGTAGGTCTGCTGGGCGCGGCTGGCGGACGCCTGGGCCAGCGCGCTCACGTCGACCGAAACACGACGCAGCTCGCTGCGCGTCATCCGCGACAGGTTCAGCAGATCGTCGATCAGCCGGGCCATGTCCTGGGCGGCGGCGCGCAGGCGATTCAGGAAGCCGCGCCCTTCGTCGTCCAGAACGGCGCCATGATCCTCCAGAAGAGCCTGGCTGAAACCGTCGATCGCCCGCAGCGGCGCGCGCAAGTCGTGCGCCACAGAATAGCTGAAGGCTTCCAGCTCGCGGCTGGCGGCCT
Organism: Polyangia bacterium; assembly: GCA_035577105.1. Lineage (GTDB taxonomy): Bacteria > Myxococcota_A > Polyangia > Fen-1088 > Fen-1088 > DATKEU01. The sequence continues at coordinate 3,764 of DATLVT010000078.1, read as the reverse complement.
CGGCCGCCTCCTTGGCCCGCACCAACGCGGCCTGCACGGCTTTGCGCTCAGTGATGTCCTCGGAGATGCCCAGCAAAAAGATCGGCTCTCCGTTCTCATCGAGAATGGGAACCTTCTTGGTGTGCAGCCAGCGCAGACCATTCTTGGTTTCGATCGGCTCCTCGAGAATATCCAGCAACGTCTTGCTGCTGAGCGTGGCGCGATCCTTGGCCTGAAAGAACTCGGCCTGGTCCTTGGGAAAAAAGTCGTAGTCATTCTTGCCGATCAGCTGGCTGCGACTGGTGCCAAGCAGCTGTTCGCCCGCCCGGTTAAATCGCTGGAACGCCAGTCGCCTGGCGTCTTTCACGAAGATCATGTCGGGGATGTTCTCTATTATCGCGTCGAGGAAGCGATTGGCGTGGACGGCCATGCTGTCGAGGCCACGCCTCGACAGCTCTCGATCCACCGCGGTCGCAAGCGTCGAAAGGTCTTCGGCGGAAAGCGCCTCCAGCTCCGCGAGGATCGCCTCCGCCTTGCGGGACTTCGACTGGTTGTTACCTTCGGGCATCCTCGTCGCGTCATTTTACCTGATCGGCACGCGCACCGCGCGCTGACCGCCTGGGGGGACGCAAAGCCAGCGCCCGGTCGTCGGTCCCACCGGCCGGGGTTGACCGCGCCTCACGGATCCGGCGTGAGGCGCGCGGCGGGAATGGCGACGAACGTGGTGCTGCTGCCGGTCTCGTCGATGTTGGCCCACTGCACGTGGGCCTCCGACCACTGGATGTCCTCGAAGAAGTCGACCCGGATGGTCACCGGCTGGCCGGCGGTCAGGTTGAGGGCGGCCGACGTGTACTGCAGATTGCCGCCGATCACCGAGGCGTGGTCGATGACGGCCGTGCCGTTGATGTAGACGGCGATGCCGTCGTCGCTGAGCGTATGGATGAAGTATTGACCGGTGAACCGCGGCGTCAGCATGCCGGACCAGCGAACGGTGAAGCTGTCGACGGGCCAGGTTGAATCGGTGGGGAACGGCGAGCCATTGCCAAAGCTGAAGTCGACGTTGGGATCGACGCGGATGTTGGACGGCGTCCCGCTCCAGGTCCGGTTCTTGAAGTACTGGCCTTTGATGCCGCCACAGGCGCCGCTGAAGCACTTGCTGGTGCCGCCGCAGTCGGCGTTGCTGGCACAGCTGGTGAGGCAGCCGGAGGCGTTGCACTGGTAGTTCCCGCACGGCTTGGCGGTGACGGTCTGGCAGACGTGCGTGCTGCACGTGCGCGCCGGCGTGAAGGTGCCCGACGAACAGGCGGCGGCGACGCAGGTCGTGCCGCCGGCGTAATAGCGGCAGGCGCCCGAGCCGTCGCAGGTGCCGTCGGTGCCGCAGCTGGTGGCGCCCTGATCGCTGCACTGACCCGCCACCGCCGGCGCCTGGCCGGCGGGGACGCTCTTGCACGTGCCGACGCTGCCGCCCAGGGTGCACGACAGGCAGGTGCCGGTGCAGGCGGTGTCGCAGCAGACCCCTTGCGGCGAGCAGAACGTCGACGCGCAGTCGCTGCCCGCGCCGCAGACCTGGCCGTTGGCCTTGCCGCCGTTGCAGACCGGAGCCTGGCAGAAGCTGGGCGAGGTGCAGTCGGCGTTGGCGCCACAGCTGGTCTTGCAGGCGCCGTTGCTGCCGCACGCGTAGGGCTTGCACGAGGTCGACGCGCCCGCCACGCAGCTGCCGACGCCGTTGCAGGTGCTGACGCCGACCGCGGTGGCGTTGCTGCAGCTGGCGGCGCCGCAGACGACGCCTGCGGCGAAGAGCTCGCAGTTGCCCTGGCCGTCGCACAGCCCGTCATGCTTGCAGCTGGCGGCGCCGTCGTTCGGGCAGACACCGTTCGAGCTGCCCTGCGCGGGGACGTTGGTGCAGGCGCCGGCGCTGCCCGCCAGCGCGCACGAGCGGCAGCCACCGCTGCACAGGCTGCTGCAGCAGACGCCCTGCTGGCAGAAACCGGAAGCGCACTGGTTGTCCGCGGTGCAGCCCGCCGCCAGATCCTTCTTGCGGCAGACGCCGCCGATGCAGAGGTTGGGGGCCGTGCACTCCGTGTCCTTGGCGCATTGGGTGCGGCAGGTGTTCGTGGCCGGATCGCACTGATAGGCCTGGCAGTCGACGGTGGTGGCGGCGGTGCAGGTGCCAGTCCCGTCGCAGCTGCGCGCCAGCGTCAGGATCGAACCGCTGCAGCTGGTGGCCGCGCAAACGGTGGAGCTGTTGTAAAGGCGGCAGGTCCCCTTGCCGTTGCAGGTGCCGTCGGTGCTGCAGGCCGCGGCGCCGCCGTCGGCGCAGCGGCTTTGCGGATCGCGGCCGCCGTCCGGGACGGCCGAGCAGGTGCCCAGGCTGCCCGCCACCGCGCAGGACTGGCACAGGCCGGTGCAGGCGCTGCCGCAGCAGATCCCCTGCGCGCAGATCCCCGAGCTGCACTCGGTGCCGCCGCTGCAGGTGGCGCCGTTGGCCTTGAGGCCGCAGCTGCCGGACACGCACACGTTGCCGGCCGAGCAGTCGCTGCTGGCGCCGCAGCTGGCCAGGCAGCCGCCACCGGCGCCGCAGACGTAAGGCGCGCAAGCCTGCTGCGTGCCGGCGACGCAGGCGCCCAGGCCGTTGCAGCGGCTGGCGACGGTCTGCGTCCCGCCGCTGCAGGCGCCGGGCCCGCAGACGGTGCCGCTGGCGTACAGCCGGCATGAGCCGGCGCCGTCGCAGACGCCATCGGTCCCGCAGCCAGCCAGGCCCGAGTCGGGGCATTGATCCAGCGGGTCTTGCCCCGACGGGATTGACGTGCAGACGCCGGCGAACCCCGGCAGGTTGCACGAGCGGCAGCCGCCCGCGCAGGAGGTGTTGCAGCAGACGCCTTGCTGGCAAAAGCCGCTGGCGCATTCGCTCAGGTCACCGCAAGCCGTGCCGGTCGCCTTCTTGGTGCAGGCACCCCCGATACAGAAGAAGCCGGCCACGCAATCGCCGTCGGTCGCGCACGAACTGAGGCAGGCGCCGCTGCCGCCGCAGGAGAACGGGGCACAGGTGCGCGTGAAGCCGGCCAGGCAGTTCCCCACGCCGTCGCAGCGACGGGTACCGCTCTCCGTGCCGCCACTGCAGGTGGCCGGGGTGCAGATCGTGCCGGCCAGGTACTTGCGACAGGCGCCGGCACCGTCACAGGTGCCGTCGGTGTTGCAGCTGGACCACCCGTTGTCGGCGCACTGGCCCAGCGGATCTTCGCCGGCCGGCACGGTGGCGCAGGTGCCGGAGGTGCCGGGCAGGCCGCAGGACTGGCAGATGCCGTCGCAGGCGGAGCCGCAGCAGGTCCCCTGCTCGCAAAAGCCAGAGTTGCACTGGTCTGCCGCGGCGCAGGCGCTGCCCAGCGGCTTCTTGCCGCAACTTCCGTTCGTGCAGGTGTTGGGGGCGGCGCAGTCGGCGTCGGTGGCGCAGGTGGTGCGGCAGGCCTTGGCCTGGGGATCGCAAGTGAACGGCATGCACGACTGCGTGGCGGTGGGCACGCAGGCGCCGATGCCGTCGCAGCGTGACGCCAGGTCCATGCTGGCGCCGTTGCACGTCGAGGTCTGGCAGGTCAGGCCGGCGGAATACCGGCGACAGGCCCCGGTGCCATCGCAGACGCCGTCGGTGCCGCAGCTGGCGGCGCCGAGATCGCGGCACTGGCCGGCGGGATCGGGCGCGCCCACGGCGACCGGCGCGCAGGTGCCGGCGCTGCCGGGCTGCGCGCACGACATGCAGCTGCCCGCGCAGGCGGTCTTGCAGCAGGTGC
>DATLVT010000077.1:0-17063 GCA_035577105.1 Polyangia bacterium | reverse complement strand
GCGCGCAGGCGTTGCACGGCTTTGGGGCCTAACCCCTGGATGCGGGTGAGGGCGACGACGCTGGGGGGATGGCGGGTGCGCAGGGCTTCCAGCTTCTGGACTTTGCCGGTTTCCAATAGCTCGCGGATTTTTTCGGCGGTGCTCTTGCCGATGCCTTCGATCTTCTGCAGCTCTTTGGGGGTCAGGCGGCCGAGGTCGGTGGCCTGGGCGGTGATGGCCTGGGCTGCGGTCTCATAGGCGCGGACGCGGAACGAATTCGGATCGCCTTCGTCCAGCACGGTCAGCTCGGCCAGCTCGCGCAGCATCTCGACGACGTCCTGCTTGGTGTCGCTCATGGGTCAATGGTTTAGCCTGAGCGGCGCTGGACGAAAAGGCGCGCAACGCTTTGACCGCGGCCGGCAACAACAGAAGGGCGGCGGCCAGGCAGGCGAGCTCGCCCAGGATGGCCAGGGCGCCGAAACCGCGCAGGGCCTGGCTGCGCGCCGCCAGCAGCGAACCGTAGCCGACGATGGTGGTCCAGGAGCAGAGGGCGACGGCACCGCTCGTGGACGCCGTGGCGGCGGCGGCGCCGGTAGCGGTGGCGGGCCCCGCGCGCAGGCGGGCGGCGATGTTGACCGCGTATTCGACGCCGATGCCAAAGGTGATGGGCAGGGCGATGAAGTTCAGGAAGGTGATGCGCACGCCGGCCAGGCCCGCGGCGCCGATCATCCAGACCACGCCGGTCAGCATGGTGCCCAGGGCCAGGGCGGCGTGGGGCAGCGGTCGCATCATCAGGCCGACCACCAGCAGGACGCCCAGCAAGGCCAGCCCGGTCGCCCGAGGACCGTCATTCAAGATTGAACGCAGCATGGCGCCGAAGATCATCGGCGCGCCCGAGCTGCGAATCACCGTGCCGTCGTCGAGGCGCAGCGATTCCAGCACGCCGGCGATGCCCAGCAGGTCGCGGCCGTTCCACATCGAGACGTTCTTCTGCGCGTGATAGACCAGCAGCGGCCGGCCCACGGTGCCGTCCACTTCCGTGAAGGGCCGGCGGGCCAGCGGCGGCAGGTCCGACGGCAACAGCGGACGGAGGTCGGCCGGGGGCAGGTTGGCGCGCAGACGCTGGCGCTGCGACGGCGACAGGTGCTCGACGGCAGGATCACCGGCCAGGCGGCGAATGTCGGCCAGGACGGCCAGCTTGCGTTGCTGCTGGTCCAGCGAGCCGGGGAGGAAATCGTTCACGGTGACGATCTGGCCGATGAAGGGGCGGCCGGGATTGTCGGCGGCGCGGATGGCCCGGCGCATCGGTTCGACCTGCTGCTGCTGGTCGGCCAGCAGAACGATGGGCGTGTGCCAGCGGCCGAACAGGGCGTCCATGTTGCTGTCGAAGGCGCGGTAGGTGCTGTCGCTGTCCAGCCTGGTGCTCAGCTTGCGAAAGTCGTACTCGAACGGCGCGCCCAGGAAATGGCCGAGACCGGCCACGGCGCCGGCGGTGAGCAGCAGCGAACCGAGTAGCAGGGCGCGGTGGTGGCGGCGCACCAACCAGTGGAGGCCGCGCCGGCGCGGGACGGGTGAGGGGCAGGCGGATGCCAGCGCGTGTCGTCGCTTCATGGCGGTGGTCGCGCCGAAACGCCGCCAGGTCGCCGGCAAGATCAGGAAGGTCGCCGCCCAGCAGCCCAGGCTGCCCACGGCGCCCATCAGGCCGAACTGCGAGAAGCCGCGGAACGACGTCAGCGTCAGTGACGCGTACGCCGCGGCCGCCGCCAGCGCCGCCGCCAGCGTGCTGCGCCAGACGCCGTCGATGGCGGTGGTCAGCACGTCTTCCGACGACGGATCGCTCGGTTCGTGTTCCCGGATGCGCGCCAGCAGCACGATGGCGTGGTTGATGCCGTTGCCGAGGATGATCGAACCGAGAAACGCTGTCGACGAGTTCAGGTAACCGAAGGCCAGCGCGGCGGCGGCGAAGGCGACCAGCGTGCCGGCCAGCGCCGGTGCGGCGACCAGCGGCAGGACGCGCAGCGATCGGAAATAGAGCGCGATGGACAGCGTGATGATCAGCAGGCAGGCCACGGTCACGGCCACCACGTCGTGCTCGACGGCCTCGCGGTTGCGCAGCGCCTCGACCACCGGGCCGGCGGGCATGACCTGCATGGCGGGGTGAAAGGCCTGCGGGGGATTCTCGGCGATGAAGGCGCGCACCGCCGCCAGCAGGGTCTGGCCGGCGTTCTCGGAGAGCATGCCTCCGGGCGGCAGCGCGGCCACCCAGGCATAGTCGCCGCGAACGAAATCACCGTCGGGAAAGCGCCGATCAAGGGCGGCCAGCATGTCATCGGTGGGTGTCACGGCGGCGGTGGCCGGGGGCCCGTCATCCAGGTCGACGAACATCGGGTTCTTGCGGCGCAGCAGTTCAGCGCGCAGGCGGTCGCGTAGCTCTTCCAGTTGCGACTGCGAGGCGTACAGCCAGCGGTGATCGTGAAAGAAGGCGCGCACGTCGCGCACGTCGTGAGCGGCGAGCTGACAGACGGAGGGAGGCAGGCTGCGCAGGCGTTCGGTGATGGCGGCGGCGTAGCGGAGGTTGGCGGCGCGATCGGGCGAGCGGATGCCGACCAGCAGGAGGTTCATGTCGCCGACGCGCGACTGCGTTCGTTCCAGGTTGACCACCGCCGGATCGCGCGTGGGCAACAGTTCAACCAGCGACGTGCGCAGGGTGAGGCGACTGGCCAGGCCGGCGGCCGCCACCGCCACCAGCAACGTCACGCCCAGGACCAGGCGCGGCCGCGCCGCCAGACGGGCCAGCGTGCGAGCGACGGTTGGACGCGCCACCATCACAACGCTCCCGCGGCCAGCGCCGCCTGATAGGTCGTCGGTGGGCAGGTCGCCTGCAAGGTTTTCAAGACGCGGGCGGCGGTGGCCAGCACCAGCGGGCTTCCGAGATCGCTCGGGTGCAAGGCCACGCGCGCGAACGGTCGTCGCTGCGGCGGCCGGCACGCCAGAATCGGCGCCAGCAGTGTTCCCCAGGCCACGCTGGCCAGCAGGCGCGCCCGGCTGCGCGTGGCGAACCCGATCACCGGCGCGTATCGCCGCCGTGCTTTCCCGTCGCCGGCAGCAAAGCTCTCGATCCAGAGGCTCCCCTCGTGCCAGCGGAATCCGGCGGCGCGCACGTCGTCGCCGAAGCCACGCGGCTCCAGCCAGGCCGGCGCGATGAACCCGTACACCGGGCCGCCCAGCAGCTCTTCCAGTCGGCGTTTTCCGTCGCCCAGCAGGCGCGCCCGTGCGGCCGGGTCCAGCGCCAGGCACTCCCCCTCGCCAGCGGTCAGCAGCGCCGAGCGCAGGCGATCGCCGCGCCGCCCGATCGATCGTTCCTGCCGGTGTGTGCCGCCGTGCAGGCAGACCTCGTCGCCGGCGGCGGCCCGCTCGCGCAGCCAGCGCACGGTCTCGCCGGCACGTTCCAGCGGGTGGACGCCGTGAAAGTTGGGGACGGCCAGCAACGTGGCGCGCTCCACGCCCCGTTCCCCGAGAAAATCGCGCAGGCGGCGCGCCGCTTCCAGGTGCGGCGGGGCCACGTCGTGGATGGAGGCCAGCAGCGTCATGACGCCAGCCTAAACACCTGTTCGTCGACAGCGCTGTCGACGCCGACGCCCGCCGCGCCGTCGATCAGGTTTCGATAGACGTCGTGGATGCGGCCCATCACCGCGCGCCAGGTGAGGTTGCCAATGACGTGGGCCCGCCCCGATGCGCCCATCTGGCGCCGCTGGGCCACCGGCCGCGCCAGCAGCTTGATCACCACCCGCGCCAGCGCGTCCGGATTCCCGGCGGCGAAGGCCACGCCACCGCCTGATGCTTCCACCAGTTCGCGGGCGCCGCCCCGATTGGCGGCTATCACCGGCGTCGCACAGGCCATGGCTTCGGCGGTGATCAGCGAGAAGGTCTCGAACGGCCCGGGGACCAGCACGGCATCTGCCGCCGCCAGGGCGCCCGCCACGCGTTCAGACCGGTCGAGATAACCTTCCACCGACACGGCAGAGGCGTGCGCCGCGGCCAGCCGCCGGGCGTCGGCGCGGTTCGGGCCGTCGCCGATGATGCGCAGGCGCGCGCCGGTGGCGCCGGTAATGGCCGGGAAGGCGCGCGCCAGCACGTCGAACCCTTTGTCGGCGGCCAGCCGCCCGGCGTAGACCAGCGTTGGTCGTTCGCGGAACGCCGGCGGCCGCGGGCGAAAGACGTCGACATCGACGCCCAGGCCGACGCGGGTGACACGCGGGATGCCGTGCGCGCGCAGCAGCGCTTCGATCTCGTGCGAGGCCACCAGCGTGGCGTCGTACCGTTCGTACCGGTGCCGGACCCAGCGCCAGGCCGCGCGCCCGGCGGCGCGGGCCACCGGCGGCGGCAGCAGGCGACGCGCGAACGGTTCGACCACCGTCCCGGGAAAGTTGCTGTGAAAAAATCCCACCAGCGCCGGTCGTTTCGAACCTCGCCCGCCGTCCGCCGCCAGGGCGCGCCGCACGATCCACGGCAAGAACGTGTGGCTGCCGAATTCGATCACGTCTGGATCCAGCCGCTGCAAGAGCGCGATCAACCGATCGACGCGCCCGAAGATCCGGTAGGCGCCGTGCCCCGGCAGGGCCGGCCCGGCGATCCGGTGCAGCACGCCGCCGCCGAATTCCTCCTCGCCGGGTCCGCCCCACGGCCCGGGCACCACGAAATGGCAGTCGACGCCTAGCTCGGGCAGAAACCGCGCCTTGTGGCGATAGTAGGTCTTGATTCCGCCGCAGGTGTCGGAAAAAAAGCTGCTGATGTCGACGACGCGCATGACGAGCCTCCTTCAGGCGGCGGCTTTCGCCGTCACCGCACCGCCCGCGCCGGCCGCGCCCACGTCGGCCGTCCCGCGCATGCCGCGCAAGATCTCGCCGTAAAGGTCGAACGTGGCCCGGGCCGCGACGCCCATGTCGTATCGCTTGGCGAACTGCGCCGCCTCCCGTCCCATGCGCCGGCGCAGCTCGGGCTGGCGCAGCAGGTGGCGGATGGCGCCGCCGATCTGGTCGGGCTTCTGCGCGTCGACCACCAGGCCGGTCACGCCCTCCACCATGTTCTCGCGGGCGGCGCCCCGGCTGGCCACGATCACCGGCAGCCCGGCGGCCTGCGCCTCGACGACGGCGTTGCCAAAGGTCTCGGTCTCGCTGGGGTACACGAACAGATCGCTGGAGGCGACCAGCGAGGCCAGGCGCTCGCCGGTCATCTCACCGGTGAAGATGAGGCGCCCGTCGAGATCGGGCGCCGACTGCCGGGCCAGCTGCGCGGCGTGCGGGCCGTCGCCGATGAACAGCAGCCGGGCGCTGGGGACCTGATCGCGCACCTGGCGGCGAAACCCGTCGACCAGCGCGTCCAGCCCCTTCTCGCGCGAGAGGCGCCCCACGTACAGCACCTTGGGTTCGCCGTCGAGGCCGAAGGCCTGGAAGGCGTGCGGATCGCGCCGCGCCGGTGAGAACAGATCCAGATCGATCCCGCGCGGCACGAAGCGCAGCTTGTCGGGCGACACCTGCAGCTCGCGCAGGCGGTCGGCCACGGCGTGCGACGGCACCAGCACCTCGTCCAGGGCGTTGTAAAACCACCCGACATAGCGGGCGGCGATGGCCCCCACCACCGGATCGCCGGTCAGGCGCGTCGCATAGACCGGGATGTCGGTGTGAAACTGGCCGATGACGGGAACGCCCGCCAGCCGCCCGGCCAGCAGGCCCGCCAGCCCGACCGGCCCCGGCGTCGAGCACTGCACGAGATCGATCTCCTCGTTCACCAGGTAGGTCAACAGCGTTGGCAGATGCGGCACGTCCAGCGGCTGCTGCGGGTACAGCGGCAGCGGAAACCGCGCCAGCGCCGGGATGCGGACGATGCCGTCACCGTCGACGGTCAGGCGATCGCCGTCGCCGACGCCGATGAGGCGCAGGTCGCGGCCGGCCCGGCGCGCCCGTTCTGCCAGGCGGCGCAGGCCCAGGGCGACGCCGTTGACCTCGTCCAGGCTGTCGCTGAGCACGGCGACGCGCAGCGGGCGGCCGCCGTCGATGCCGTATCCCAGGTCGGCGGCGAAGGCGCGCGCCGTGCGCCGGTCGTGCGCGTGATAGCGACCGCCGGCCAGCGCCGGGACGGCCAGCAGCAGGCTGCGCACCAGGTCGGGCAGGGCGTCGATCGCCTCGGCCGGTCGCACGGCACCCAGCGCGCCCGCCACCGCGCCCAGCGACTGGCGACCGGTGCGCAGGAGCACCGTCTCCAGCACGTCGGCCATCTTTGTCTGCGTGGCGTCGGTGTGCCCGGTGCGGCGCAGCTCGCCCAGATCCAGGGAGACGCCGCTCTCCATGACCATGGTGGCCAGCTGCTCGACGGTCCTCTGCATCGACGGCGCAGCGGCGTTTCCGTCGGCATCGCCTTCCCCTTCACCGTCACCGCCATCGTCGTGGGCGTGCGCCAGGTGCGCGGCCACCACGCCATAGATGTTGTGCGACAGAACGTCCGACGTGGCGGGCGCGCCGTCGGGCGTCACCGTTCGTTCGCGCAGCGCCCGCGTCACCCCGGCGCCCGAGCGCTGCCCGCGAAAGGTGGTGAAGGCGCGGGCGATCGACAGGCCGGCGTGGTCGTCGCTGCCGCCGACGAAGGCATAGCGCGCCGTCTGGTTCAGGAACGGGACGCCGGGGTGTTGCTCGGCCCAGCGGGCCAGCGTGGCGGGGGTCAGGCCGCCGGTGATCTTCGTCAGCGCGTCTTCGTGGGCGCGGTCGCGCGTGCCGTTGCGCAGCTCCAGATTGCGAAACATCAGCAGGCAGCGCCGGATGTGTGACGGCGTCAGGCGACGATTCACCTGCGACAGGGCGTGGCACAGGAACACCTCGATGCCGGCGCCGTCCAGGTACTGCATCAGCTGATAGATGTTGCTGCGCAGGCGCTGGATCTCGACGTGTTGCGCTTCGCTGATGTGCAGGGCGATGGCGTGCACCACGCAGCCGTCTTCGGGAAAGCGGGCGGAGATCTCCTCGCTGATGAAGGTGTTGGGCGCCAGCGCGCACAGCTCCAGCGCGCCGGTGATGCTGTCGTGGTCGCACAGCGTGACCAGGTTCATGCCCCGGCTCTGCGCGATGTCGTAGACCTGGCGCGGGGTGGTGTAGCACTCCGCCGACTGCGCGCTGCGCAGGAACCAGCTGTACGGCTTGTCAGACGCGCTGGAATGCACGTGAAGATCGATGCGGACGTCTTCGTCCTTGTTGTCGGCTTTTTCGTCGATTGTCTCTTGGCTGACCATGATGCGTTTCTCCTTCTTGCCATCCGGCGCGTTCGAACTTCGAAACGTCGCAATCGCAAGAGGCAGGCCAACCGGGCTGGCGGCCGGGCGCCTCGGCGTTTCATCGAGGAAATCCCCTGAGCCGCGTCGAAAAATGAACGGTCACCTGTCAGCAACAGGCGAAATACGCACGCTCCGCCATGCGATCTGGGACGCCGGTCACGGAATGTCGGTGAGCAAGGGAATTGCAAAGTCCCCTTGACCATGACGCCCACGAAATTGCCCTCGCCAAACTTTCGCGTGCTGTTCCTGAACGATACGGCGCGCAACGGCGGTCCGGGCCGCAGCCTGCACACCGTGCTGGCCCACCTGGATCCCGCGGTCATCCATCGCACCGTGCTGCTGCCCCGTCGCGGCGAGATCAGCGAGTTGCTGGAGCAGACCCACGCCGCCGACCAGATCGTCTTCGAACCGGCCTGGGTCGAGAACATCGTCGAGCCGTGGACCCGCCCCATGTCGCGCGCCGATTTCGCCGCGCCCTGGCCGCTGCGGGCATTGCGCGCGCTGGGAAACGTCGGCCGGATGGCGGTGGCGGTGGCCCGTCTGGCGCGGCGGGTCCGGCGCGGCGGGTATTCGGTCATCTATTGCAACGGGACGACGGCAGATTTTGTGGGCGGGCTGGTGGCGCGCATGACCGACGTGCCGGCGATCTGGCATGTCCGTTATACGTCGCTGCCGCCGGTGCTGACCGGGCTGCACGCCTGGCTGGCGGGGCAGCGCGCGGTGGCGCGCATCGTCTGCGTGTCGTCCGCGGCGGCGGCGCTGGTGTCCGAATGCGGGCTGAAGGTGACGGTCATAAACAACGGTGTCGATACGGACGCCTTCGCGCCCGGCAGATCGCAGCGCCTCTTGCGGGCCGAGCTGGGGCTGTCCGACGACACGGTCATCTTCGGCAGCCACGGGCGCGTGCTGCCGCGCAAGGGCTATGTCGAGATGGTGCAGGCCGCCTGCGTGGCGCTGGGCCGGCTGACGTCGGACGAACGGCGCCGCTGCCATTTCGCCATCGTGGGCGACACGCCGCAGGACTTTCGCCCCGACCACGTCGCCGAATGCCGCCGGCTGGCGGACACGCTGGGGATCGCATCGTATGTTTCCTTCGTGGGCTTTCGTCCGGACGTGCGGCCTTACATCAGTGACTGGGACGTGTCGGTGGTCCCCAGCGTCTATCCCGATCCGCTGCCGCGCGCCGTCCTGGAATCGATGGCGATGGGCAAGCCGGTGATCGCCTTTGACGTGGGCGGCATCGCCGAGATGCTGGGACCGGGCGAAGGTACGTTGCTGCCGGGAAAGCCCGCCGACGTCACCGCCATGGCCCTGGCCTTTGTCCGCTATTTCCGCGATCCGGCGCTGCGGGCGCGGCAGGGGCGGGCCGCCGCGCAGCGGGCCGTGCGCGACTTCAGCGCCCGCACCCACGCCGCGCGCATCGAGGCCGAGATCCTGGCCACCGCCCGCCGCCCGCGCCGCGCGACGCGCCGCCTGCAACCCCCGCTGGCCGCATGAACGCCGAGCTAGCAAGAGCGCCCGCCCCGGAACCGGCCCCGGCATCAGCGCCGGGCATCGCGCCGGAGCCGCCGCCGGCACCGGCCCGACCGCCGGCGCTGGTCGCCGTGCCGTCGCCATCGCCCCGGTCGCTGGCGCGGACGTCGCTGTCGCTGTTGCCGTTTCAGATCCTGTTTCGCGGCGGCGAGGCGCTGCTGCCGCTGATCCTGGCCGCCTGGTTCGGTCATTCGGGGCAGACCGATCGCTTCAATCTGGTGTGGGCGTCCTTCGCGCTGATCGGTTCGCTGGTCTTCGGGCTGTTCCGTGATTCGGCGCTGATTCCGATCCTGGTCGAGGTGCGCGCGCGCAATCCATCGGCGCTGCCCGGGGTCCTCGGGTCGCTGGCGGCCCACGCGTCGCTGATCGGCGGCGCGCTGGCGGCGCTGGCGGGGGCCGGCGTCTGGTTGTGGCTGCGCGCCCGCTATCGCGCGCCCGGGGACGCGGCGCTGGCCACGGCGCTGGTGGTGCCGTTTTCGTTGCAGCTGCTGGCCACCACCTGGCGGACGTTCTTTGAAGCGGCGCTGCAGGCGCGGGGGTGGTTCCGCGTGTCGCCCATGGCCAGCGCCGTCGGCATGGCCACCGCGCTGGGCATCCTGGCCGTCACGCGCCACAGCTGGGGTGTGTTGGCGGTGGCGCCGGCCCTGGTGGTGGGCGATCTGGCGGCGCTGGCCGTGCTGGCGCCGGTGGCTCTGGGCCTGGCGCAGATCCGGTTGTCGCTGACCTTGCGCCGTCCCGAGCCGGTCCGTCGCTTTGCCCGGCGGGTGATCGCCGAGCTGGCGGGCGGCGCCATCGTCCGCGTCAACCCGCTGGTGGATCAGGCGATGGCGGCCGCCACCGGCGTGATCGGCGGCGGGACGTTGTTGCGCCTCAGCCAGGACGCCAGCGGCGTGCCCAATTCGCTGGTGGGGGCGGCCCTGTTGCCGGTGCTGCTGTCGCGCCTGTCGGGCGACTTCGCCGAGCGGCGGTTTCAGCGCCACCGGGCCACGGCCCGCGCCACGGTGCTGGCGGTGATGGGCGCGCTGGCGGTGGCGTGCGTGATCCTGTTCGTGGTGCGCCGACCGCTGCTGCGCCTTCTGTATCTTCACGGCGCCATGGACGTCGCGGGCGTCGAGCGCATGGCCCACCTGCTGCCGTTCCATCTGCTGGGCGTGGTGCCGTTCGGGGCGTTGCTGATGCTGGTGCGGGCCCACACCTCGCTGGGCAACAGCCGGATCATGTTCGGCATGGGACTCCTCAACTGCCTCCTCAACGCTGGGTTCAACGTCATCTTCCGGCGCATCTGGGGTCTGGAGGGGATAGCCCTGTCGACGTCGATGGTGTCGGCGATGGTGGCCCTGGTGTTCTGGGTGCGCCTGCGCCGGGCCTACCGGCGGCTGGACGCGGACGCGGACCCGGCGGTGGTGTCGTGACCGTGCGCGTGCTGCACGTGGTGGCCGCCGGCGAGATCGGCGGCGCCGAGCGCGTGGTCGCCGATCTGGCCGGCGCCCGCGCGGACGGGCGATCGCAACACGCGGTCGCCCTGTTCTCGCCGCTCCCGGCGCTGGGTGAATTTCTGCGCGACAGCGGGGCCCAGGTTCACGACGCGGGGTTCGTCCGTGAAGACGCCAGCGGGTATCTGCACCGCGCGCTGGGCGGCGCCGCGACGGACTGGCTGCAGGCGCTGCTCCGGCGCCAGGCGATCACCGTCGTTCACCTGCACACGTTTGCGTCGCAGGTGCTGGGCACCCGCGCCGCCCGCGCCGTCGGGCTGCCCGTGCTGCGCACCGAACACTCGACGCGCGTGTACCGCAACCACGCCTGCTGGCCGTTTTCGCGCTGGTCGCTGCGCCGGGTGGACGCCGCCGTCGCGGTCAGCGCCTACGTGCGTCGCGTGGCGCTGGCCCGCGCGCCCTGGGCGGCAGCGAAGATGACGGTGATCCCCAACGGCGTGGCGTCGCTGTCGGCGACGCCGCCGCCAGCGCACGAGAGTGTCGATGCCGCCCGACCATTTCGCTTCGTCGCCGTCGGTCGCCTGGAACCACGCAAGGGCCTGCCGCTGGCCCTGGCCGCGCTGGCCCGCGTGCGCGCCGCCGGCGTCGACGCCGTCCTGGACATCGTCGGCGACGGCGAGGATCGCGCCGCGCTGGCCGCCGAGACCCGGCGCCTGGATCTTTTTCACGCCGTCACCTTCCACGGTTTTCAATCCGATCCGTCGCCGCTGGTGGCCCGCGCCGACGCCGCCCTGTCCAGCGCCCGGGAAGAAGCGCTGGGCCTGGCCCTGCTGGAAGCGATGGCCGCCGCCCGCCCGGTGGTGGCCGTCCCCATCGGCGGCATTCCCGAACTGGTCGCCGACGGTCAAACCGGCTGGCTGGCCGCCAATCGCTCGGTGGACGCGCTGGCCGCCGTGATGGCCGACGCCGCGTCGGATCGCGCCCGCGCCCGCAGCCGCGGGCAGCAGGCCCGCGCCTTCGTCACCCGGCGCTACACCCGCGCCGCGATGCTGGCCGGGTATCAATCGCTCTACGAACGACTGACGGAAGCGCGTTGAGACGGGGGCAAGGGCCCGCTGCCAGCCGGGCCCTGGAACGACATGGCCTCAGAACAAGAATCGCCAGCCCATGGAGAACCTCAGGCCGCCGTTTCGAACCAGAAATTGCGCTGGCGCGATGAACGCGGGTTTGAACTGTGCGTACCTGGCGGTGTTGCACCTGTCGTTGCCGGCGCAATCTCCAAAGAAATATTCCGGTGACAGGCTGACGTAGACACGTTCGCCCAGCGCCGCCGACAGATGCGCCTCGAGACCCCAGCGCCGGTACGCGAAGTCCTCGCCGCCCAGGTACTCGGTACGGAACACGCCATCCAGTCCCAGCTCCAGCAGCAGGGACTTTCCCAGCGCATATTCGACGGACGGGCCAATCCCCAGTTGCAACGGATAGCGCCACAGGTCGACGCTTTCCGCCCCGTCCATGAACGTGGCCTTGCGTGGGTAGAGGCCTATGTATCCCTCCGTCTGGGCACGCAGCGTCCAGACGTGGCCCCGTATCATGGGAACGGAAAGGATCCCCTGAAGGGTGGCGTCCCCCGGAACACCGATGCCCAGGTACGTCCGAGGCCGGTAGTACCAGAGGTCAACCGCTGTGGGCGCCGCCACCACCACCGCCAGCTTGGAGATTCCTGGTTGAGCGTCGGTGAAGGGCGATTCCAGTCGGTCAAAGTCTTCTCGCACCCGGAGCATCACGTCGCTGGCCGTCAGCTCCTGGCCACTGGCCAGCTCCCGATACTTGTAGTGGTAGATCTTGAGAGCCGACACGAACTCCTGCAGATCGTCGTCGCCCGCCTTCACCGTCAGCTTGCGACGGGCGGACGCCTGCAGCAGCGCCGTCAGATTTGCGTCGGTGCTCGCACAGAGCGCGCCCAGGGGTGGGACGCTGTCGTGCGCGGCCCGGGCCCGGCGCCGGTAGTCGCGGAAGCATTCAAGGTCCCCCCCGTTCTTGAACGGAATGATGGAAAGACCAGGGGCCACCTGCCCCGAGATGAGCTCCTCGGCGTCGATCATTCCCTGATAGAAATCGAAGGTGCGGAAGCTGGGCTCGATGAAGGCGAAAAAATGCCCCAGCTGGTCGGCGGCGATGGGGAATCCGCGCATCGGGATGTCGTATTTCAATCCGCCGCCGTCGTCCTCGAATACATCGATGAGCGCCCCGTCGCTGGCCGTGCTCAAGAAATTGAACACGAATGGCAGATAGCGACCGAGGACCGACTCCCGGTCGTCCCCGGTCGCCGACGGCAGGTTGTGCTCGGACGGCTTCCAGGATTGCGCGCCGGACATCAACAGCAACACGCGCCCGGGGATCAAGCTCTGCGGATCCGTGGCGGCGGGGGCCATGGTCTTCGCCAGCTTCTGGGCGATTCTGAGCGGCGTGTTGTCCAGGAATCCACCGTCGGTGAAACGGGTGCTGGCTTCGTAGTCGCGCGCATAGCCGTCGTTGGTCTTGCTCCAGATGGTGATGGGCATCGTGCGGGGATGAAAGGCAAACGGAAAGGCGGACGAGGCGCGCAGGAGATCGAACACCTGCTTGGGGGTCACTTGAACAGCGGTGGGCCCGACCAGCCCCGAGCCATCGCCCAGGGTCGGGTAAAGCTCGTCGGCGTTGTCATCCACCCGCTTGGAACCGAAGACAGGGCCAAAGCCGTTCGGGCCTTTGTCCATCGAAAGCAGAAATTTCTCCGTCATGCGGTCCAGCTTGAGGACGTTGGAGTCGTCCTCCGCGGTCGACCGGATCTGGTCCGTGACGATGTGCACTCGCCGCGGCGCCAGCCGTGTCGCGGTGAATCCCAGCGATGCCTGGCAGGGCCCCGCGGACCACGAACTTGAATTCGACCACAGGTCCTCGATCAGCTTGATCGGTCCACCCTTCTGATCGAAGGCGCCATCCGAGAACAGCCCGTCGGCTGACGGCGCCGGCGGATGCGGAATGAGCTGCTTGAGACCGATCCCCGTCCACGTCTTGAAGAACAGCGACGCCGTGGGGTCAAGGTTGATGTCGGGGCGAACGCATCCGTCCAGGGCCGCCAGGAACGAGTTGATCGAACCGGCCGATGCACCCGTGGCAATCTGGAAACGCCCGTTGGCCCAGTCGGCGCCGCCACCCAGACGCTCGTCATAGAAACGCAAGGCGCGCGTGTAGTAGTAAAGAAAGCCGGCCTGATAGGAACCCATGCTGACGCCGCCGCTGACGACCACCGCCCGGAAGGGAGCGAAGATCCGGCGAACGATGTCGAACACGCTGCCCGACCTCCTCTTCAGCCCTCTCACCAGCTGGTCGCCGGTCCTCTCCTGTTTGGCCGCGTCGGGACGGTTTCCCGGCGCCACGCCCGCCGGGAGCAGCGGCTTGTCGGGAAGAACGTTCGCTTGCCCGCCCAGCTTTTCCAGCAGCGCCTCTGTCTTTGCGCGCAGGTCCTCGGCCTCTTCGATCTGATTGCGACGCTCCAGGGTCTTCGCCGCATTTTCGGCCAGCTTCAACGCCTCCAGCAGGTCGCCAGGGATGGGGCGCGTGCCTTTTGCGGTCGTCTTCGGCGCGGAGGCTGAGTCCTTGTCCGCGGGCCACGCCGGCCCGCTGGTCAGGAGTCCAAGCAAACAACCGCAGGTAACAGTCACGACGGATCGGTACAGCGAAGACGAGTCACCCTTCATCCACGGTCTCCATCGTTTCGGCGCGTTTCATCGCGCCAGGTTAAAACGAAATCGCCTCCGCCGGGGCGTTGCCGAAGACCTTGAGCAGGTCGACACCGACGAGGACACGCACCCGATCGCGGTCCCGGAAACCGTGGAAGTCTCGATCATTGAGGACATATCCCGCCCCCATCATGAAGCCAAACCAGCTCGCTTTGCGCCAGCGCCTCCGTGACGGCGGCATACTCGCGCGCCTGCGCGTCGCGATCGGTGACCAGCTGCTTGACGTTGGCCAGCGTGCTGTGAACGTCGCGGCTGAGGGTGTCGAAGATCTCCGCCGCTTGTCCCGCCAGTTGATTCACCTCATCGATCGTGCGAGAGACGGTCAACCCGTTGGCCAGGACCTTGTTCGGCACCTCGCGCTGCAGGGTCTGCTTGGCCTCCTCGGCGGCGCCCTCGATCGCCAGGCCATACTGCGTGCCGATCGCCCGTATCGCCGCCTCGATGCCGTGGTTGGCCGTCTGAAGGCCATTCTGGATGGCGACGGTGATCTGCTCGTGCAGCTCCTGGGCGTTGCCGGTCGCCGGCGCATGACAGCCTGGCGGCGCCGAAGACGCCGGTTGCCCGGGCTTGCCGGCGATCTGCAGCGCCGTGGCCTTCGCCTGGGAGGCCAGCCAGGCCACGCAGGCGACTTGCTCGGGGACGTTGGCGCCACTCGGTCCCAGCAGGATGCCCTTGACGATCTCCAGCCGCGAAGTGATGGGGTCGATGGTCTGCCCGACCTGCGTCTCGGTCCTGGGGTCGTCGGGCGAGCCCGCCGGGATGATACGCAGGTCCATGGGCGCGCCAAATGGCATGAGGTGCGCCTTCAACGTCTCGCCCGGCACGACCAGCTGTGAAAGCACGCTGTCGTCTTTCCAGCTGAAGACAAGCTTTCCATTGCGGAACACCCGAATGATGTGGGCGAACGTCGCCAGCGGTGTGTCATCGCTGGCGGTCTTGATGATGAACGACAGGGGATAGTTCGATCGAAACAGATGAGACCACTGACATCGATCGGCCGATTTCGAGCTGACGCCAGCGGCGGCCGTCGCGCTTGTTACCGGCGCGCCATCCTCGGGGGCGCACATCCCGTTGAATTGAGTGTCGATGCGGCTTTCTTTACCTTCAAAGTAGATGGGCGAAGGGAACCGGAAAGGAGCACCGGTTCGCTTGATACAAAGAAACCGGCTGGCAATGTTGGCGTCGGACGTCGCGATCTGCATCCAGACGTCACAAGGCTGATCAGCGGGCTTCGGCGCGGCGCTGCCCGGGGGCGCGGCCGCCGCGACCGCCGATCGGGTCGCCGGCTTTGACCCCGGCGGCCCCAGGTTCGGCGGCACAACGAACGAGCGACTGCACCCGCTTGCACCACTCAGGGCGGCAACGAATACCGCGGCCACCAGTCGTCTGCGCATCCGTCGCTCCTCTCGGTGTGGTCGTTGACCTGCGGGGATCACGGACACCCGAACGGAAAGGAACGGCGATCTTCCAGACGTCTTGTTGAATCCTCCGGAGCGCTTTCGTTAGAGCCGATCAAGGAGGCCGGCCCGCCGGGTCGCCCCCCACAGCACCACCGCGGCCAGCGTCGGCGCCAGGCAGGCCAGGGCCACCACGAAGGCGTCGGTCGCGCCGTGAATCCGGGGTCCGTTCCACACCGCCGCCTCGAGCCAGGTCAAGACCGCGTCGACGATGACCGCGCCGGTCAGCGCGCGCCCGAGGCCGCGGCGAAATCGTCGGGCCAGCACCACCAGCGCGACGAACAGAGCCGCGTCGAATCCGATCCAGGCCCCCCTCACCCAGGGCGCCGGGAACCACTGGCGCTGGTCGGCGATGGCCAGCAGCGCGGTCCACGGCACCAGGGCCAGCGCCAGCACCCAGAGAACCAGGATCGGTCCCCGCAGCAGCGTCTGCAGGCCGAAGGTGATGATGCTGCCGCGGGCGAAGGCGGTCAGCGCGTCGGCCAGCGCGCGCGCCAGGTGGCCGCCCGGAGACCACACCAGGTGGACGGGATCCCAGCGATGGGGACGAAGCTTGGCCTTGAAGGCGTGCAGCCCGGCAAAGTTGTACAGCGGCGCGGACAGCCGCCGCACGCCGGCCAGCCAGCCGGGGATGCGTCCGGCCAGGGGCGCCAGGCCCAGGGTGACGTAGGTGGCGCCGTCGGCGGCGGCCCTTTGCATGGCGGCGTCGATCAGCAGCTCGGCGCTGCCGTTGGGCGCCTGCTGATCGCGCAACAGGTCCTCGAAGAACCAGCCACCGCGGGTGTAGACGGGAACCGCCACCAGGAACCCGACGACCCGGTCGTCCTGCTCGGCGACGAAGTAACGGCGCTCCTCCGGGAACTTGAACGGCTGCACGTCCACCAGGAACCCCAGCGGCGCCATCTTGCGCGACAGCAGCCAGCGCCGGATCAGCCGCTCGGCGGCGATACGAACCGGGGCGGCGGGCCGGGCGATCTCGGCCGCGGGCACGGCGCGGGCCCTGACACCCTTGTTGTGCGCGCGGCCGACCTGGGCGCGCAGCGACCGGTTGGCGCGGACGCCGTCGTTCCACAACTGCGGGTTCCAGACCGGCTGCTCGCCGATCACCACCGACGGCCAGCCGGTCGCCTCGGTCAAGCGCCCCTCGGCGGCGAAGAACGCCACCCGCCGGCCGGCCTTTCGCGCGGCAGCGACGAAACCGGCGGCGGCGTCGCGCAGGTGCGTCTCGGCCGAGAGGGGGGCGCCCGCCGCCACCCAGGCCCGGCCGGTGTCGACGTAGGCCACGCACGCGTCGGCGGCTCCGCTGCCGCCGCCGGCGAACCAGTACTGAAAGCCGGGCTCCAGCGACTGGAAGGAGGTGGCGTTGTATCCGTGGCGGCGCAGCAGGGCCAGCACGCGCGGCCGTGGATCGCCGTCGTCGTCGCTGGCGCCTTCGGGGTCGTCAGCGGGCATCGGCCCCGGGCGCTGGACCAAAACCCAGCGAGGTCAGCAGGACCCGTTCCCGGCGCGTCTCGTCCTCCAGGTGCCGGCGTCGCGCCTGAAGGACGTCGCCCAG
>DATLVT010000076.1:0-28656 GCA_035577105.1 Polyangia bacterium | reverse complement strand
CTGTCCCGATCCCGACAACGACAAGGATGGTTTTCTCGACGCGGTCGACAAGTGCCCCGACGCCGCCGAGATCTTCAACGGCTTCGAGGACGACGACGGCTGCCCCGACCAGGGCCCGGCGCTGGCGGTCATGACCGGCAGCAAGATCGAGATCACCCAGCAGGTGAACTTTGCCACCAACAAGGCGGTGATCCAGAAGAGCTCGTTCAAGCTGCTGGCCACCGTCGCCAAGATCATGACCCTGCACCCCGAGCTGTCCAAGATCACCGTCGAGGGGCACACCGACAACAGCGGCGTCGCCCAGAAGAACATGAAGCTGTCGCAGGACCGCGCCGACGCCGTCCGCCAGCACCTGGTCGAGGTAAACGGCATCGAACCCGCCCGGCTGGAGTCCGTCGGCTTCGGCCCGAACAAGCCGATCGCCTCCAACGCCACCAGGAAGGGCCGCGCCCAGAACCGCCGCGTCGAGTTCGTCTGGACCCGCTGACCGCCGCGCCGATCGGAGAGCCGGGCGGCAACCTGGGAGCGAGCATCTTGTTGTAATATCGCGTTCCGCCTTGTCCCCGCCAACGGAGGTGCCGTCATGACAAGATCCAATCTCGTCGTCGCGTTCCTGCTTGCAGCCGCCACCGCCGTCGCCGGATCGGCGATGGCAGCCACCACCACCGAGGTGGTGAAGGTCAATGACCAGTCGCTCCTCGCGTCCTTCGACCAGCAGATCAACGTCTGTTCGTTCGGGATCAATTCCGCGGTCGACGTGCAGTGGAACAGCTCCATCCTCCGGGCCGACGGAATCACCCGCCAGTCGGCGATCATTGTGAACGTGCACTACGTCAACAGCTGCACCGGCGACGATCTGACCATGAGCGGGTTCTCGTTGACGCCGAACGGGACCGTGAACGGCGATCTCAGCCGCGGGCACGCCGACGCGGTCGTGCCGGTGTCGACCGATCCCGAGCTGGGCAACGTGCGGACCGCCACCGTGACGCTGAGCCTGAACTGGGTCGGCTCGGGGACGATCACCAAGATTTCCGATCGCTCGAAGGTCGGCGACGGGAGCGTCACCTTCATCAACAACTTCTTCGTCAACAGCCGTCCCGGCGTCGCCACCGGCACCGCCACCGCGACGATGCCGCTGAACGATCCGAAGCATCCGGGCACGATCAAGCCGACGTTCGTGAACCTGATCGGAACACCGTCGCTCGCCGGATCGCTGGGGCGCGACGGCTTCGGCACGATCACCATCGTGCGCAAGACGAAGTAGCGGCGCCGAAACGTGACGGCGACGGCCTGGCCGAACCGCCGTCAGGCAGAGGTCAGCAGGAGGTGCCGCAACGGCCGGTGGGGCAGCACGTCCCGGCGGCGCAGTCGTATCCTCCGGCGCAGGCGTCACCGATCAAAGCCTGGCCTCTGCACACGCCGTTCACGCAGTTGGCAGACCGGCAATCGGTTGTGCTTGCGCAGCTCATACCGTTCGCCAGTCCACCTGTCGGGGCACACACCCCGTTCAGGCACCGGGAGGACACGCACTGGCCGGCGTGCGAGCAGGTCGAGCCATCGGCCCCGCGCAGGTCGCACGCCGTCGTCGTCACTCCCACGCCAGCGAGCTGCCGGCACGTGCCCGGCTTGCAATCGGAGGACGTCAGACAGCGGGGCGCGCACCGCCGGCCGCATTGGGGATCCTGAGCGTCGACGCAGGGGAGATCGACGCAGGCGAGGCCCGCTCCGCAATCGGCGTCGCCCGTGCATCCGGTCGAGCACCACCCTGTGAACCAGCACCCGAAGACCGAGTCACAATCCACCACAGTCTTCTGGCAGGAACCCGAACGGCAGTCCGTATCGTCGGCGCAAGCAGCGCCGAGATCCCGCTTGGCGGCGTCGTATTTGCACTCCGGGTCGTCGCAGTTGCAGACCTGATAGTTCCGGTCCCTGACCGGACCGCACTTGCCGGGACAGACGCTCGATACGCCGCAGGGCGCGTGGCAAAGGAAGGTGCCCGCGTTGCCGACGCAGAGACCGCCGTTGCAATCGTCGTCGTTGTCGCAGGCGCGGCTGCAGTATGACCAGCTCCCCTTCGAGATACACAGGTCGCAGTCGACGGCCCCCGAACAGGCCTGACCGGCGGGCACCCGGCAAACGTGGGCGAAGGTGCTGCAGTTATTGGTCCTGCAATCTGTGTTGCGCTCGCAGGGGCCTCCAACGTCGCTGAGAGGCATGCACCCGACGCCCTTCTCGCAGCGCCTGCCGCTGGGGCATGAGCATTGGGCGCAGAACGTCTCCGGCAGGGTGGCGCAAGAGGTCGGGACTCCGTCGATGCAGACGATTTTGGAGTCCGCGCCGCACTTGAAGGTGCACATCCGCGCATTGTTGGCGCCGACGCCGCAAGCCAGATACCAGATGGGAGAGCTGCAGTCCGAATCGGAAGCGCAGGCTCGGGTACAGCGACCCTCCATGCAGACGCTCGATTCGCAATCGTCGTGGCTCTGACAAACATCGCCCAGAGCGCTTTTCGGAAAGTTGTTCGACGCCCGCAAGCATGCCGACCCGCCAATCACCAGGACGCCAATCAACCACGGCCGTCGCACCATCGCCTGACGGTACGGAATGCCGGCGGCCTTCTCAAGGGCCGTCCGTCTGCTGTTAAGCGAGTCAGGGCGAGCGGCAAACCCGGACAGACCGGTCTAAGGCGGGGCGGCTCATGGCCTCACCCTCTCGCGCTCACTCCTTCGTGGGCGTCCAGGCGGTCTGGGCCAGGTCGCCCTCTTCGAAGCCGAAATAGATGGCCATCTGCTTGCGCATGAAGGCGGCGGCGCTCTTGTCGGCCAGGTCCAGGCGATACGTGTTCACGTACTTGACGGAGTCCTTCAGCCACATCTGCCAGGCCTCCATCGAGACCTCGTCGTAGATGCGCTGGCCCAGTTCGTCGTTGAACGGCTTGAAGGGCATCGCCGGCAGCTCCTTGCCCAGCTTTCGACATTTCACCATACGCGCCACGTTGAGTCCTCCAGGCGCATTCCGTAGCTCGCGCGGGAGGCGCCGTCAAGCCGCACGACGGCGGCTCGGATTTTTGTTGACCGCCAGAGCAGGGCCGCCTATAGGCTGTCCGCATGCTGGTGCGCTGGGCTTCGGTCCAGGGCAAATAGGGAACCCGGTGAGAATCCGGGGCTGCCCCGCAGCGGTAAGCGAAAACAAAACCCATCACATGCACTGGTCCTTTGGGCTGGGAAGCGATGGGCGGTAGGAAATCGGCGAAAGCCGAAGCGTTCGCAAGCCCGAAGACCTGCCAGCTACCGACGACGGGGAGAAATCCGGCGCCGGTTTCGACCTGGAAGCCTCGAGGGAGGCGGCGGGGTCCGTGCCGGCAGCCTTCTTTTTCCTCTGATTGTCCGTCTCGGTCCCGACCCGCTTTTCGCGTGGCCAAGCCAGTACCCGCGGGGGTGGAAGGTCGGTCTCGACAGCCAGACGGCTCGGCGCGCCTGGACATCGACGCCATGACGCCTCCTTCGTGGGTTTGAAAACCACGAACGCGAACGAAGGAGGAGCGGGTCAACGTGTCGGAGCGAGGTGGCGGGCAGAACAACCGCGCGCGGCGCGCTGGCAACAGCGCCCGAGGGACGGCGATCAGCCGTGTCGCCGTGGCCAGTCTGGCCGCCTCGCTGGCGCTTGCCCCAGCCGCGTTTGCGGAGCCGACCCCGGACCAACCTCCCCCGACGCAGTCGCCATCGCCGGCGCCAGCGCCGACATCGCGCGAACCGCCGCGTCCGTATGAAACGGTGGTGGTCGCCCCCATCACCCGCGACCCCGCTGTCGGCGACGATCCGTCCGCCGCGACTTCGATGGTGACCAGCGACCGCACCCCGCGCAGCGGCGAATCGCTGTCGCAGCTGCTGTCGGAGATGCCCGGCACCGCCGTCACCCGTTACGGCGGATTTGGCGGCAGCGCCTTCCTGTCGTTGCGCGGCTCGACCTGGGACCAGGTGCGCATCTACGTCGACGGCGTGCCGCTGAACCTGGCCGCCGGCGGCGCGGTCGATCTGTCCAGCATCGCCCTCGGCTCCATCGAACGCATCGAAGTGTATCGGGCCATGAGTCCCATCACCGCCGGCACGTCGGCCCTGGGCGGCATAGTCGCCATCACCACCCGGCAGCCGCGCGTCACCACCGGCGAAGCGGAGACGGGCCTCGGTTCCTTCGGCACGCGGTTCGCCAGCGCGGGCGGCGCACTGGCCAGCGGCCCGGTGCGGGTCTATGCGGGCCTGCATCTGCTGGGCGTGCGCGGCGACTTTCCGTATCACTGGGACAACGCCACCTCGAGCAATCCGTCCGACGACGAGATCCGCCTGCGCGCCAACAACGAACTGGCCCAGGGCGATGCCGTGGCGCGCGCGGCGGTGGCGCTGTCGCCGATGCGGGAGCTGCAGCTGTCGTTGTCGGGGATCGACAGGCGGCAGCAGCTGCCCGGATACGGCGTGCACCTGGCCAGCGAGGCCCGCCTGACCACGCTGCGGGCGGTCGGCTCGCTGACGTACACGGGGCGCGACGATCTGGGCCCGGGCGGGCGGCTGCAGGTGCAGGCGTACACACTGCTGACCGAGGAGCGTTTCTGGGATCCGCTGGGCCAGATCTCCTTCAAGCAGTCGGATTCGCACGATCGGACCACCACCGTCGGGGTCACGCTGCGCGCCAGCCGGGCCGCCGCTGCCTGGTTAAAGGTGGCCGGCGTCGTCGACGCCCGCAGCGAACGGTTCGCGCCCCGCGATCGTCGCGACGGCATGGACTTTCCCGGCGCTCCGTCGACGCGCCTGTTCGCCGCCGGCGGCATCGAGGCCGACGCCTGGTGGCAGCGCCTGCGGCTGGGGGTCATCCCCTCGCTGCGCTGGGAGCTCGCCCGCGACGTGCACAGCGGCCGCACGGCGTTCGACGAGCTGCTGCCCGCCGGAAGCCCCGTCCTTTATTCGCGGCCGATCGCGCGCCTGGGCCTGGTGCAACGGCCGACCGAAAACCCGGCCCTCACCATCAAGGCGAACATTGGCCGCTACGCGCGGCAGCCCAGCTTTCTGGAGCTCTACGGAAACAACGGCTTCATTCTCGGTGACCCCGACCTGCGGCCGGAGTCGGCCATCAACGGCGACGTCGGCGTGGGCTGGCGCAAGGGAGGTCCCGCCGGCTGGCTGGCCGTCGACGCGGCCGCCTTCGGCGCCGCCGTCACCGATCTCATCCAGTTCGAGCAGACCGGCTATGGTCGGTCTCATCCGGAGAACGTCGGGCGGGCCCGCATCCTGGGAGTAGAGACCTCGGTCGACGGTCAACTGGGCAAGCACGGTCGCCTGATCGGGCAGTTCACCTTCACCGACGCCCGCGACACCAGCACCAGCGCCTCCAGCCGCGGCCGTCAGTTGCCGTTGCGCCCGCGCCTGCGCGCCTACGGGCGACCGGAGATCCGCGCCGTCGACGTTGGACCGCTGCGCAGCGGGATCTACGCGGACGTCGACGTCACCTCGGGGAATTTTCTCGACACCAGCAACCTGGCCGAGGTCCCGGCGCGCGTGCTGTTCGGCGCCGGCGCCTCGCTGGAATGGCCGCGCGGCGGCCTGCGCCTGACCGCCAGCCTGCAGAACCTCGGCAATTCGTTGATCAGCGACGTGACCGGTTACCCGCTGCCGGGCCGCGCCCTCTACGTCACCTTGGCGGGCACCACCAGTCACCAACCAGAAACAGAACAAGAAAGGATCCATCCATGAACCGCTTCGCCATCGCCAGCGCCTGCGCCAGTCTCGTCGTCATCCTGGTCTCCGCCGCCGCCTGCTCCAGCAACGACAGTCCGGGAAAGACCAACGTCACGGTGGGCGGCGCCACCGGCATCGCCATCGTCAACAGCGACTACATGTCGACCAGCATCTCGCTGTTCGATCCGGCCAAGGCCGCGCTGACCTTTGACGACTGCATCAATTCCACGACCGCGGCCACCAGCCTGTCGCTGTCGCTGTCGGGCGACGTGGTGCTCCCCTCGGCGGCGCAGCCCGGGCACGAGCTGCTGATCATCGATCGCTTCAACGCCGCCCTCACCTGGCTGGAGCCGACCACCTGCACGGTCAAGCGCCAGTTCAGCGTCGGCACCGGGTTTCCGTCCGACCCTCACGACGTTGTGGCCCTGTCGGCGACCAAGGCCTACGTCACCCGTTACGAAAAAAACCCCAAGCCCACCGATGATCCCGCCGACAACGATGAGGGCGACGACATCCTGATCATCAACCCCACCGACGGGACGATCAGCGGGCGCATCGATCTGGCCCCCTTTGCCGGCAAGGTGACGGCGCCGGCCACGCCGGGCACCGACACCGCCGCCGCCGACGTCACCGTGTCGGCCCGCCCCGGCCGCGCGCTGCTGATCGACGGCAACGTCTACGTCGCCCTGGATAACCTGGCCGCTGATTTTTCCGCGGCGGCCGACGGGCGCATCTTGGTCATCGATCCGGCCGCTGATACCGTCAGCGGGATGATTGATCTGCCCGGGCTGAAGGGCTGCGGCGGGCTGGCTTCTGTGCCCGACAGCAAGACGCTGGTGGTGACCTGCGTCGGCGACTTCAACGCGCCCGTGCAGATCGACGGCTCGGCCATCGTGGCCATTGATCTCGGCGTCAGCCCGCCCGCCATCAAGAGCAAGCTGGGGGCGGCCGTCTTTGGCGGCCAGCCGCTGTCGGCCGACGCGGGCGGCGCCCTCAGCGCCACCACCGGGCTGGCGGTGTCGCTGGGGACGCTGAAGAAGGCGCCGCCCGATCGCCTGTGGTCGTATGACATGGAGGCCGGAACGGTCACGCAGCTGAAAGAAGCGAGCGACAGCTTTGTCTATGGCGCCCTGCTGCTGGACAGCGCCGGCAAGCAGCTGTTCCTGACCGACGGCGCCAAGGAGACCCCGCGGCTGCACGTCATCGACGTCAGCGGCGCCCCGACGGTCAAGACCTCGGTCGACGCCAACCCGGCCCACGGACTGCCGCCCCGCTCGCTCGGCTGGTATTGATGCGTAGAGCGTCGCCCAATCCTGTCTTTGTGTGCGCCATCCTGGCGTTGCTGACGGCGGCGCTGGTGGCGGCCGCGGTGGCCCTTGGTCACGGCGATCTTTCCGATCAATCGCTTCGCGCCACCTTGATCCGCTTGCGGGTCCTGCGCACGGCCGGGGCGTTCCTGGCCGGCGCGGCGCTGGCCAGCGCCGGCGTGGTGGTGCAGGCGCTGTTTCGCAACCCGCTGGCCGATCCGTCGATCCTGGGCGCCGGCGCCGGGGCCAGCCTGGGTGGGCAGGTGGTGCTGGTCGTGGTCGCCCTGGCCGGCTCGGCCGCCTGGCTGGACGGCGGCGCGATCGGATTGACAGCAGAGGTCCTGTTGCCGGTCGGCTGCGTGCTGGGCGCGCTGATGGCCATGTCGCTGTTGCTGCTGGCGGCGCGCATGCGGGCCAGTTTCCTGGTGGTACTGCTGACCGGGTTCGTGCTGTCGTCGGTCTTTGTCAGCCTGGGCGCGCTGCTGACCAGCCTGGCGCAGGAATCGTACGAGCTGGGGCGGGCGGTGCTGTCGTTCACGCTGGGCAGCGTGGGCGGCGTGGGCGTGCCGCGCCTGGTGCTCGCCGGGCCGCTGGTGGTGGTGGCGATGGGCGCTGCCTGGGCCTGGGGACGGACCCTGGACCTGCTGCTGTCGGGCGAGGAGGAGGCGGCCAGCCTGGGCGTTCACGTCGGCGCCGTGCGCGGCTGGTGCGTGGTGTGGGCCGCGTTCCTGGTGGCGGCGGCGGTGGCCATCGGCGGCAACGTGGCCTTCGTCGGATTGGTGGCCCCGCACGCGCTGCGCCCGTTCGTCGGCGTGGCCACCCGTCGCTTGCTTCCCGCCGCAGCCATCGCGGGCGGGGCCTTCGTGGTTCTGTGCGACCTTGTGGCGCGCACCATCCCGGCGCGTGGCGAGCTGCCCCTGGGCGTGGTCAGCGGGCTGGTGGGCGCGCCACTGTTCATCGCGATGTTGCGCCAGGGCGCCAGGCGGGGCCACCTTGGCTGAACCGCGGCCATTGATCGCTGCCCGCGGCGTCAGCGTCCGCCTGGACGGACGGACCATCTTGCACGGGATCGATCTGGAGGCCCGCGCCAGCGAGATCCTGGCCATCCTGGGACCGAACGGCGCCGGCAAGAGCACGCTGCTGCGCGCGCTGGCCGGGTTGGTCCCCGCCGACGGCGAGATCCTGATCCAGGGAGCGACGCTGCGGGCGCTGTCGCTGGGCGAGCGGGCCCGGCGCATCGGTTACGTCCCGCAACAGTCCGGGCTGGACGCGCCCCTGCTGGTGCGCGAGGTCGTGGGGCAGGCCCGTTACGCGCACACCGGCTGGCTGACGGCGCTGGCCGCGGCGCCGTCCACGAGCACGACGGCGTCCGCCCATCGCCAGGCCATCGACGAGGCCATGCAATCGGTGGACATCGGCCACCTGGCTGACGAAAAATTTACAAAGATATCTCACGGCGAGCGGCGCCGCGTGCTGCTGGCCCGCGCCCTGGCCACCAGCGCCTCGATCATCCTGCTGGACGAACCGACCGCCGGGCTGGACGTGGCGCACATCCTGGGGCTGTTCGAGACGCTGCAGGCGGTGGCGGCGCGCGGGCGGGCCGTGGTGGTCGTGCTGCACCAGCTGGACGAGGCGCGCCGCTGGGCCGACCGCGCGCTGCTGCTGGCCGGCGGCCGCTGCCTGGCCGCCGGCGCCACGCGCGACGTGATCGCCGCCGATCCCGTTCGCCGCGCCTACGGCGTCGACGTCATCGAGGGCGGCGGCCTTGGCTATCGGCGGTCGCCCGCATGAATCGCCGGCTGATCTTCTGGGCCAACGGCACCGCCGCCCTGCTGGCGCTGCTGGCCTCGATCGGGGCGGCATCGCTGGCCGGCCGGCGCAGCAGCCCCCCCGGGGCGCCGCCGGTCGCCGCCGCCTCGAAGGCGCCCGCGCCGCCATCACCGGCCAGCGTCGTCGACGCGGGCGGGTTTCGCGTCGAGGTGCGCCCGTTCCGGCGCATCGCTTCGGGCAGCTCCGTGGCGGATCGCCTGCTCCTCGATCTGGCCGAACCCGATCGCCTCATCGCCCTCACCGAGTTCGGCTCGCTCCACTCGCCGGTGCGCCACCTGTTCGTCGGGCGCCCCTTGATACGAGATCTCGACGACACCGAATCGCTGCTGGCGCTGAAGGCGGATCTCCTCCTGGTGAACAACTATGGCGATCGCGCGCGGGTGGCCCGGCTGCGCGAATCAGGCATCGCCGTATTTGATCTGGGCGAGATGCGCGGCCTGGCCACGCTGGTGCCCAACATTCGCGACGTGGCGGCCCTGCTGGGCGATCCGGCGCGGGGTGCCGCGTATGAACGGGCTTTGGTCCAGCGCCTGACCAGGGTCGCGGCGCCGCTGGGAAACACCCCGCGCCGGCGCGCGATCTACGCCAGTATCTACGGCGACCGGATCTATGGCGGCACGGTGGGGACGAACTATCACGACATCCTCACCTTCGGCGGACTGGAGGACATCGCGGCACCGCGCTTCGCCAACTGGCCGCAGTACGGCGCCGAAGATCTGCTGACCATCAACCCTGAGCTGTTCGTGACCAAGCCGGGCATGCGGCGGCTGCTGTGCGCGCAGCCAGGCCTGGACGGGCTCAAGGCCTGCCGCGCCGGCGCCCAGGCCGGCTTCGTCGAGATCCCCGGGGCGATCCTGGACGATCCCGGGCCCACCATGCTGGAGGCCGCGGAGGCCATCTTCGCCGCGGCCTACCCCGGCCTCGGTGGTCTCGATGCAGGGCTTGATCGTCGGTTCGATCATCGACCGTGACATCGCCGGCACGACGGCGGTCATATCGCGCGCTTCGACGAGCGTCGTAAATTTTCCGCATGTTTTGCCGTGCTTCAGAATTGACAGGCCCGGCATTTCAGCGCCTTTTAGGAAGCCCCCGATGCGTTCCTGTGGCCCGATCACCAGCGCGCTGTGTCTGCTGGCGATGACCGTGGCGGGCGTGGTTCTTCCCGCGACAACCCTGGGCGCCCCTGATCCGGGCGAACAGACGCCGGTCTCCACGCAGCCCGCCGCCCCGCCGGAGGCGCCCGACGCGACGCCCGCCCCGACCTATCAAACCACCGTGACCGCCTCGACGCCGCTGCACGGATCGTCGCTGCCCTGGGACCGCGTGCCGGCCAACATCCAGACCGCCAGCGGCGGCGACATCGCCCGGAACCGCGAGCCGGGTCTGTCCGACTATCTCAACACCGCGCTCGGCAGTGTGCACGTCAACGAGGCGCAGGCCAATCCGCAGCAGCCGGATCTGCAGTTTCGCGGCTTCAACGCGTCGCCGTTGCTGGGCGTTCAACAGGGCCTGTCCATCTACGTCGACGGCATGCGCGCCAACGAACCTTTCGGCGACACCGTCAACTGGGATCTCTTTCCGACCGGGGCCATCAGCTCGATCAATCTCATCCCCGGCTCGAACCCGATCTTCGGGCTCAACACCCTGGGCGGCGCGCTGTCCGTGGAGACCAAGACCGGATTCTCGTCATCCGGCGCCGCTGCCCGTCTGGCCGCCGGAAGCTTCGGGCGGCGCCGGATGGAGTTCGAGCTGGGCGACAACGCCGGCCGCTTTGGCTACTTCGTGGCCGGGTCGCTGTTTCAGGAAGACGGCTGGCGCGATTTTTCACCGTCGGAGGTCAAGAACGCTTTCGTCGATCTGATGTACGCGGGCGAAAAGACCCGCGCCAACCTCAGCCTGTTTGGCGCCGACACGTCGCTGTACGGAAATTCGGTGGCCCCCGTCCAGCTGCTGGCGGAAGATCGCCGCGCCGTCTTCACCTACCCGGACATCACCCAGAACCACTTGCTGGCGTCGATCCTGCGCGCCGAACGTCCTCTGTCACCGTCGGTGCGTCTGTCGGTGCTGGCTTTTTACCGGCGCAACCACACCACCACCGTCAACGGCGACCAGGCGAATTTTCCGCGCTGCCCCGACGCCCAGGGCAACGACGCTGTCTGCGCCCAGGACGACAGCGGGGTGATCGCGCCCATCAAGGATCGCAGCGGCCAGACCATCCCCTATGATCCCGGCCATCCCTACGACGGCGCCGAGAACGGCACCGACACCCGACAGCAAAGTTATGGCGCCAGCGCGCAGCTGGCGGTGGAGCGGTCAATCGTCGGCCGCGAGAATCACCTTTACGTCGGGGTCAGCGCGCACGAGGCGCGCATCAACTTTCACTCGCAGTCCGTGCTGGCGCGCCGAACACCGTCGCGCGGCGTGCTGACCAGCGACATCGTCGACGCTGACGCCGACGTCGCCGTCGATTCGACGGTGCGCAACCTGGGCGTCTACGCCACCGACACCTTCGCCCTGCGCTCGGATCTATTTCTGACCGTGGCCGGCCGCTATAACTTTTCGACCCTGCGCCTGGCCGATCAGCTTGGCGTCGACCTGAACGGCGATCATCAATTCCAGCGGGTCAACCCCTCCGTCGGCGTCAGCTATCAACCGCGCCCCTGGCTCGGTCTGTTCGCCAGCTACAGCGAATCGGCACGCACCCCCACGGCGCTGGAGCTCACCTGCGCCAGCCCCGCCGCCCCCTGCCGTCTGCCCAACGCCTTTCTCTCCGATCCGCCGTTGAACCAGGTGGTGGCCCGCACCTGGGAGGCCGGCTTGCGCGGACGCGTCGCGCGACAGCGTCTGTCCGGCGAGTACAACGCCGGCGTGTTCTGGACAACAAACGCCGACGACATCCTCTTCGTCAGCGGCGGCCCCCTCACCAACCAGGGCTATTTCAAGAACGTCGGCGAAACCAGACGCCGGGGCATCGAGCTGGGGATCAAAGGGCGCTACCGGGCGGCCACGCGCAACGCCCGCCTCGAGTGGAGCGTCCACTACACGCTCCTGGACGCCACCTTTCGCACGGCGTTTCTGGCCAACAGCCCCAACAACCCGCTGGCGACGATGGGTGAAATTCCCGTCCAGCCCGGCAACCGCCTTCCGGGAGTGCCCCGCCACATCGCAAAAGCCACGCTGGCTCTCTCTCTCGCCGATCGCTGGCAACTGGCCACCGACATCATCGGTGCCTCCGGCGTCCCCTACCGCGGCGACGAGGCCAATCTGCTGTCGCAGATTCCCGGCTACGTCATCGCCAGTGTCCGCGCCTCATTCGACATCGCCAGACCGGTGTCACTCTTCCTCAAAGTCAGCAACATCACCAACACCACCTTCTCCACCTTCGGCGCCCTCGGCTCCCCCGCCGCCGTCCTCGGCCCCTCCTTCACCGACCCCCGCTTCCAATCCCCCGCCCCCCCCCGCGCCCTCTGGGCCGGCGTGGACTTCCGCTACTGACAATCGTCGCGGGTATCACTCCGCGCGGCAAAGCCGCGCTCCGTTCGCCCTCCCGATTGCAGCGCCGATATTTTCCCGGGAGGCCGGGCTCTGCCCGGCCGGCTCACCTTGCGAGACGCGCAGGGGAGAGCCCGCGAGAGGGGCCAGCAGGCAATGTTCTGACGGGGAACGGCTCGCTGCCGCTCGCGCTCCCCGGTCCCCCTCACTGCGCGCGGCAAAGCCGCGCTCCGTTCGCCCTCCCGATTGCAGCGCCGATATTTTCCCGGGAGGCCGGGCTCTGCCCGGCCGGCTCACCTTGCGAGACGCGCAGGGGAGAGCCCGCGAGAGGGGCCAGCAGGCCCCTTTCGCGCAACGAGCGTCCGCGCGAGCGTCAGTCGTCCTTCGCCCCGTTCATGATCCACGACGTCACGCGCGCGATCAGCGCCGCGCTCAGTGCGGGCTTGTTGAGAGGCATCCGTTGCGCCACGTTGGTGCTCTTTAGGCGCGTGATCAGCGCCGATCCGGCGGCGTTGTTGGGCGTCACCTTCGCCCTGATGGTCCGGTAGGCGTTCGCCTTCGTCGAAAGATCGACGGTGTCCATCTTGCCCGGGTTGTGGCACGAGGCGCCCGCGCAGCTGGATGGTGACGCCGTCGTCGAGAGGCTGAAAATCGTCGTGTAAAGCTCGGTGAAGGTCGCGGCGCCACCGGCGGCGTCGCCGGCTTCCGAACCGCCACCATCGCTCTTCGTTGCGTCACTGGGCGCGTCCATGCCGGCGCCGCCGCTGCCTGCCACCATGCCGCCGCTGCCCATCATCATGCCGCCGCTGCCCATCGCGCCGCCGCTGCCCACCATACCGCCGCTGCCCATCGCGCCGCCCGAGCCCGTCAAGGCGCCCCCGCTCCCAGTCTTCGCGCCGCCGCTGCCGGTGTTGCCAGCCGGGTCCTCGCTGCTGGTGCATCCGCTGACCGCCACCAGGCCGCTCACCGCCAGGGACACGAACAAAGATTGCCCAAGGGTCCACCTATTTCGCATCGAACGAGCTCCTTCCATCCAGATGCCAACCGGAAACCCATCTTCGGCACGCCGGGGGGAAATCGCCGTCGTGCTGAGCGCTGGGACCCGGAGTTACGGGTTCGTGGTCATTACCTTCAACCGATCCGCACCGACCTGTCAAAGTGCAAATGCGGGCTCAACCGATTTTTTAGGACATTTTCATCTAACTAGTTGCAGCAAACGTATGGAAGCCAACGCCCCGCGACCCGCGACTAAGGCAGCGGGATGAATTCTTTTTCGTCGCCGGGGACTTTGGGAAAACGTCCCTCTCTCCAGTCGTCCTTGGCCCGGGCAATTCGCTGTGGACGGCTGGAGACAAAGTTCCAGTCAACATGCCGCTCGCCGTCCAGCGGCGCGCCCCCCAGCAGCACGACGTGGGCCTGCCCGGTGGGCGCCTGCGCGCTGACCGTGACGCCCGGGCGAAACACCGCCATGTCTCCCGTCAACAATGTGACGCCATCGCTGACCACCGGGCCGTCGACAACGTACAGGGCCCGTTCGTCGACATCGTCGGGCAGCGTCAGC
This sequence comes from Polyangia bacterium, assembly GCA_035577105.1. Lineage (GTDB taxonomy): Bacteria > Myxococcota_A > Polyangia > Fen-1088 > Fen-1088 > DATKEU01. The sequence goes on along the minus strand of DATLVT010000076.1, from coordinate 14,740 downwards.
ACGGCGCCGCGCACGATCTGCGCATCGACATAGAACAACGGCGACAGCACCCGCACCGGGGATGAACGCCCGTAGGCGCTGCCGGCAATCAAGCGCATGGTCACGCCTTCGCCTTCCAGTGTGGGCAGAGTGGCGGCGGGATAGTGATGGAACGCGGGGTCGCCCTCCTCCGCCGCCGTGGGCAGCGCCACCCAGCACTGCATGCCGTGCAGGCGCGGCCCCCGCGCCCGTTGCTGATCACCGGTGCGCTCGCTGTGCACGATGCCGCGCCCTGCGGTCATCCAGTTGACGTCACCCGGTTTGATGGTCTGAAACGAACCCAGGCTGTCGCGATGGACGATCTCCCCCTCCAGCAGATACGTCACTGTCGCCAGGCCAATGTGCGGGTGCGGCCGGATATCCAGGCCAAAGCCGGGCGCCATCTGCAGCGGGCCAAAGTGATCACAGAAAATGAACGGCCCCACCATCCGTCGCGCCAGCACCGGCAGCGACCGCCGCACCTGGATGTCGTCGCCCAGGCTTCTTTGCCGCGCGTGGATGACCAGCTCGATCGCCGATGAGTCCATGCCCGTACGCTAGCTGAACAGGGCCTCGACGGCAGCCTGATCGTTGCGGGCCATGGCCGCTTCGATCTTCAGGCTTTCCAGATCGCGGTAGATGCTGGCCACGGCGGCGATCCGACCACGCGAACGAAAGCCCACCAGACAGTCCTTGCCGGCGATGCTTCCCACCACGTGGATCGTCTCCCAGCCTTCGGCGTGGCCCACGTAATTGATCGGCACGTCATAGTGCTGACTCCAGAAGAACGGCACGTCGCGGAACGGCTGGCGGCGCCCCAGGATGTTGCGCGCCGCCGTCTGTCCCTGCCGTTCGGCCACCACCCAGTGCTCGACCCGGATCGGCAAACCGCTGCGCTGGTCGGGCCAGCGCGCGATGTCGCCGGCCGCGAAGACGCCGGGGGCGCTGGTGGCCAGGAATTCATCGACGGCCACGCCGCGATCCAGACGCAGCCCTGCCTGCTCGGCCAGCGCCAGGGCCGGGCGCACGCCCACGCCGGTCACCACCAGATCAGCGGCCAGCGTCGAGCCGTCGTCCAGCGTCACGGCGCCGTCGCCGATGGCCTTCACGGTGTGCTTGAGGTGAAACCGCACCCCGTGCTCCTCGTGCAGAGCGCGCACGAAATCGCCCAGCTCCGGACCCAGCACCTTCTCCAGGGGCCGCGCCTCGGGCGCCACCACGTCCACCTCCAGACCGCGCGTGCGCAGCGACGCCGCGGTCTCCAGGCCGATGAAGCTGGCCCCCACCACGACAGCGCGCTTGGCCCCTTGCGCCCGGGCGATGATGCGGCGGCTGTCGGACAGCGTTCGCAGCGTGAAGACGTGGGGTTGATCGGCGCCGGGGACTGTCAGCTTGACCGGGTCTGCGCCCGTGGCCAGCAGCAGCGCGCCGTACGGGCGCTTGCTCCCGTCGGACAGAGTGATGGTCCTGGCCGCAGTGTCCAGAGCCACCACGCGCGTCCCCACCACCACGTCGATGTTCTGGCTCTTATAAAAATCGGCGTCGCGCAGCGGGATCCAGTCCTCGGGCGCCGTGCCGGCCAGGTAATCCTTCGACAGGTTCGGGCGATCGGTGGGCAGCTCGTCTTCCGCGCCGAACATGGTGACCGTCCCGGCGTATCCCTCGCAGCGCAAGGTCTCGGCGGCGGCGTTCCCGGCCGCGCCCGCACCGACGATGGTGACGCTCTCCGGGACGGTCCCCGCCGGCGGCGAGACCAGCCGGGCCGCCGCTGGGCCCTTGACCAGCAACCGCGTCCCTTGCCTTTCGACCTGCCAGCAAGGCAGCGGCTTCAGCGCCGGCGCCCCCACCGCCTCGCCCGAGCGCAGATCAAAGCAGGCGTGGTGCCACGGACAGTGAATCTGGTCGCCCACCACCAGCCCTTCCGCCAGCGGACCGCTGTAGTGCGTGCAGGTCGCCCCCACGGCGAATGCCTGGTCGCCGCGGCGAAACAACAGCGCCGCCTCGCCGTGGGCGTGGCCCAGCAGCACGCCGCCCTCGGGAACGTCGGATGCCTCGACCCCTATCGTGAAGTCCGGGCCCTGCAACGAAGTGGTGTTGCCGCTCATGACTGGCTCCTTGCTGCCGCCGAAGTATCCCGACGGTGAGGCTGGTCTACCGAAACAATGTCGCTGCAGCAAGGCCGGCCAGTCGCCTCGGCGCCAGGCCGCTGGCCGCCACTTGACAGGGCGACCCGGCGCAGCGACAAGGAACGGGACTTCATGGCCCGCACCCGGTACCACGCCGCCGTCGCCGCCATCCGGGTGCGCGATCTGCCGGCGGCCGCGCTGCGCGCCGTCCTGCGCGAGGGCTATACCCGTCGCGACCTGAAGGCCGACGTGCTGGCCGGACTGGTGGTGGGCGTGGTCGCGCTGCCGCTGGCCATGGCCCTGGCCATCGGCGTCGGCGTGCCTCCCCAGCACGGCCTTTACACGGCCATCGTGGCCGGCGCGCTGGTGGCGGCGCTGGGCGGCTCGCGCACGCAGGTGACCGGACCGACCGCCGCCTTCATCGTCATCCTGGCGCCCATCTACACGAAGTTCGGGATGGCCGGCCTGCTGATCTCCGGCGCCATGGGCGGGGTGCTGCTGATCGGCATGGGCCTGGGGCGCCTGGGGCAGTTCATCGAGTTCATCCCCCACCCGGTCACCACCGGCTTCACCGCCGGCATCGCCACCGTCATCGCCACGCTGCAGATCAAGGACGTGTTCGGGCTGCACCTGACCCGCGCCCCTGAACATTTCTTCGATCGGCTGGCGGCGATGTGGGAAGCGCGGGCCAGCGCCTCGCTGACAGAACTGGGGGTGGCGGCGGCGACGCTGGCCTTGCTGGTCTATCTGCCGCGCCTGACCCGCCGGGTGCCTGCGCCGCTGCTGGCCCTGCCCATCGCCGCCTTGCTGGCCGCCGCCCTGACGCATTTTTTTCCGACCCATCCGGTGGCGACCATCGCCTCGCGGTTTCACTCCGTCGTCAACGGCCACGCCGTCGATGGCGTCCCGCCGCTGCCGCCGCTGCCGATGTTGCCATGGCACGCCGCGGGCCCCGGCGGCGCGCCGTTCCTGCTCAGCTTCGCCACCGTGCGCGATCTTCTTTCGGGGGCCTTCGCCGTGGCCATGCTGGGCGGCATCGAATCGCTGCTGTCGGCGGTGGTCGCCGACGGCATGGCCGGGACGCGCCACGATCCCGACGCCGAGCTGCTGGCCCTGGGGATCGCCAACGTGGTGACGCCGTTCATGGGCGGCATCCCGGCCACCGGCGCCATCGCGCGCACCGCGACCAACATCCGCTCTGGCGCACGCTCGCCTTTCGCCGCCATCACCCACGCCCTGACCGTGCTGCTGGCGGTGCTGGCGCTGGCGCCGCTCATCGGGTACCTGCCCATGGCAGGTCTGGCCGCGCTGCTGCTGCTGGTGGCCTGGAACATGTCCGAGGTGAAACACTTTGGCCACATCGTCAGCGTCGCCCCCGGCAGCGACGTGCTGGTGCTGATCACCTGTTTCATCCTGACCGTGGTCTTCGACATGGTGATCGCCGTGTCCGTCGGCGTGGTCCTGGCCGCGCTGCTGTTCATGCGACGCATGGCCGACATCACCCAGGCCCGCCTCACCGATCAAGGCACCATCGACCACAGCGCCGACGGTGTCGCGCTGGCGGCATCCCCGGGCATTCGCAGCCGGCAGATCGCCGTCTACGAGATCGCCGGCCCGCTGTTCTTCGGCGCCGCCCAGAAGGCCATGAGCAGCCTTGGCGCCGTGGAGAGCGCGGTCAAGGTCCTGATCATCCGCATGGACCGCGTGCCGGTCATGGACGCCACCGGCCTGGTGGCGCTGGAGAGCAGCGTGGCCCAGCTGTTCCGCAACCGCTGCACGGCCATCTTGACCGGCCTGCAGGAGCAACCGAGGCGCCTCCTGGAGAAATCGCAGCTCAAGCCCAAACCGTTTCGCCTGCTGATCTGTCCCGACCTGACGGCCGCCATCGCCACCGCCGACGAGATCGTCGGAACACCGCCCGCGAGCCCGGCGTCATGAGGTTCCGTCCCAAGATCTTTCGCGTCCCCGGCGCCGACTATCAGATCCAGGTGGTGGGCGATCAGCGCTCGCCCCTGCGCGACTATTACCACGCCCTGCTGCGCATGCCCTGGTGGTTCACGCTGGTCAGCGTGGCGGTCATCTTTCTGGGCGCCAACGCCCTGTTCGCCTGCGGCTATCTGCTGACCGGCGGGGTCGCCCACGCCCCCAATCAACCGTTTGTGTTCGCCGACGCGTTCTTCTTCAGCGTGCAGACCATGGGCACGGTTGGCTACGGGGCGATGTACCCGGAATCCCGGGCCGCCAACCTGCTGGTGGTCGTGGAATCGCTGGTGGGGGTCATGCTGACCGCCCTGGTGACCGGGCTGGTCTTCGCCAAGTTTTCCCGCTCGACGGCGCGCATCCTGTTCAGCCGGGAAGCGGTGATCTCACCCATGGACGGCGTGCCGACGTTGATGTTGCGCGTGGGCAACCAGCGCGGAAACAAGATCGTGGACGCGCACATCAAGCTGACCATGGTGCGCAACGAACGCACCGCCGAAGGACGCACGTTCTATCGCATGCTGGACCTGAAGCTGACGCGCGATCACATCCTGTCGTTGCAGCGTACCTGGAGCTTGCTGCACCGGATCGACTCCGACAGCCCCTTTTTCGGGCAGTCGCCGGAGCGCATCGCCGAGCTGGAGGTCGAGCTGCTGGTCATGATCACCGGGACCGACGACATCACCATGCAACCGGTCCACGCCGACCACCGCTATTTCAGCCGCGAGATCCTATGGGGGCGACGCCACGCCGACGTCCTGACCGAGACGCCCGACGGCAATCTGATCCTGGACCTACGCCCCTTTCACGAAACCGAGGCGACCAAACCCACGGCGGACTTCCCCTACCCGCGCCCCTAGCGCAACCCCACGCGCGTGCCCCCCCGGATCCGCGCCAACCCCCGCGAACCGGCTATTTTCTGGTATGCATGGAGACCCGCAGCTGATCGCCATGGCCCGCATCCTCCTCACCAATCCGCCCGAGATGCTGAAGAACTTCTACGGCGATCGCGCGCTGGAGGCGCTGCGACAGCTGGGCGAGGTGCGCCTCAACCCGCTGGGGCGCGAGCTGTCCACCCCCGAGTTGATCGACGCCGCCCGCGACTGCACCGTCATCGTCTCGCACCGGGGCGTGCCGGCCGAGCCGGCGCTGTTCGACGCCCTGCCCGACCTGGTGGCCTTCTGCCGATGCGCCGTCGACATCCGCACCGTCAACGTGGCCGCCGCCAGCGCGCGCGGCGTCCTGGTCACGCACGCCAGCGCCGGGTTCATCCCCGCCGTCGCCGAGTGGATCATCGGCGCGATGATCGATCTGGGGCGCCACATCACGGCCTCGACCGCCACCTATCACGCCGGGCAGGAGCCGCAGGCGCTGACCGGGCGCCAGCTGAAAGGCGCCACCGTCGGCGTGATCGGCTACGGGCAGATCGGACGTTACCTCTGTGACCTGGGCAAGGCTTTCGGCGCCCGCCTGCTGGTCAGCGATCCATACGCCCAGGTGACGGATCCCGGGGTGACCCAGTGCCCGCTGCCCCAGCTTCTCGCTCAATCCGATTTCGTCGTGTGCCTGGCCGTGGCCACCGACGACACGGAGAACCTGATGAACGCGGCGGCCTTCGCCCGCATGAAGCCCACTGCCTTCTTCGTCAATGCTTCACGCGGCAACCTGGTCGATGAAGCCGCGCTGGCCCAGGCCCTTGACGGCGGGACGATCGCCGGGTGCGCCCTGGACGTCGGTCGGGCGCCCGATCAGAAACCTTCCATGGCCCTGGCCCGTCACACCGCCGTGATCGCCACCCCCCACAGCGCCGGACAGACCCCGGAGGCGATCGAGCATCAATCGATGGAGACCGTGGCCCAGGTCGCCGAGATCCTGCAGGGCCGCATCCCCGCCGGCGCTGTCAACGCCGACCAGGCCCTCCGCATCCGGCGGCTCCCCCCGGCAAGATGATCACTTTCCAAAAGGAGTTTTGGTGGAAAGACCCCGGCTGAAAGCGCCCCCTGGTGCCTGCGACTGTCACATGCACGTGTTCGAGGATCGCTTCCCCTTGGCCCCGACGGCCACGTTCAAGCCCCCCCACGCCCCCGCCTCGGAATACCGCGTGCTGCGAGAGACGCTGGGACTGTCGCGGGTGGTGGTCGTGCAGGCCAGCGGGTACGCCTTCGACAACAGCTCGACGCTGGAGACCCTGGCCGCCTTCGGAGCCAGCGCGCGCGGCGTGGCCGTGGTCCCCCCCGACGTCAGCGACGCCGAGCTGGAGCGTCTGACCAAGGCCGGCGTGCGCGGCATTCGCTATCACATGTTCCGCGGCGGCGTCCTGCCCTGGGACACGCTGGAACAGATGGCGGCGCGCGTGCACGAGTTCGGCTGGCACGTCCAGTTGCAGCTGGACGGGCGCGATCTGCCGGCCCACGTCGAGATGCTGCAGCGTCTGCCCGGCCAGCTGGTGATCGATCACAACGGCAAGTTCATGGAACCAGTGGAGCCGTCGCACCCGTCCTTTCAGGTGCTGCTCCGCCTGCTGGACAGCGGGCGCTGCTGGGTCAAGCTGTCGGCGCCGTACGAGACCTCCCAGGTGGGACCGCCCCACTATGACGATGTCACCCGACTGGCCCGCGCGCTGGTGCAGGCCAACCCCGAGCGCTGCCTGTGGGCCAGCAACTGGCCGCACCCCAACCAGGACCCCCGGCCCAGCAGCGTGGCGATGCTGGACATCCTCCTCGAGTGGGCCGACGACGACGCCACCCGCAACAAGATCCTCGTCGACAACCCGGCCCGGCTGTACGGATTCTAGAGCGCGCGGTCGATCGCCCCGTCCAGGCCTTCGTTCCAGCTCTGGGCGAACTCGCGTTCGACCCGACGGAGGTGGCGTTGCATGCTCCGGCGCGCCGCCGCGGGCGATCGCTCCCGCAGCGCCGAGTAGATGGCGCGATGATCAGCGATCACCGCCGACAGGAGGGCCGGCGTGTGAAAATGCTCGACGATCTTGGTCCACATCGAACCGCGCCGCATGTCCCAGTACAGGCGCACCGTCTGGATCAGCGCGCTGTTCTTGGTCGCCTCGGCGATGCTCATGTGGAACTGGCGGTCATTCGTCTCCCGTTCGATCGACGAGTGTCCGCTCTGTTCCAGCAGGCGGATGGACTCCTCGATGTGCGCCAGGCCAGCCTCATCGATGGACTCGGCCGCCAGCGCCGCGATCTCCCCCTCCAGCAGGCGCCGCGCCTGCAGCAGCTCGAAGGGGCCGGGCCCGCTGTCGGTGCTCTCGATGGTCAGGGCGCCGGAGCGGGGCAGCGCGGTGACGTAGACGCCGGAGCCACCACGCACCTCGACCAGCCCGGCCAGCTCGAGGGCGATCAACGCCTCGCGCACCGTCGTGCGCGACACCTTCAGCTGGACGGCGATGTCCCGCTCGGGCGGCAGGCGCGAACCAGGCGGGTAGTTTCCCTCGGCCAGGAGGTCGCGAAGCTGATCCGCGACCTGCCGGTAAGGCCGGCGAACACCAGGTGCGGGTGCAGGTGAATGAGGGGCCATGGGCTTGGGGGGAACAAGCGTTATCCGGTGCAATCTTCAGTCTAACCGAGAAATGCCTATTCGTTTGAGCGGATTCACGCGCCCCCTCGAAAAAAGCCGGGGGTGGCCGCCGGCAGCCATCGGAAAGATGAGAAACGAGCACCGCCTCCCAGCAAGGCCGGGCTATACAAGCACCCGGGCGCCCCTTGACGTCGCGAGCCCAATCATCGAGTGCATAGACTCCTCGGAGGCCATCATGTCCAAGCTGACGATTCGGTATCTGGTGCTGGCAGCGCTGCCGCTGTTTGTTTTCGGCTGCGGCCATGACACGCCGTCTTCCGGCGGCACCGGCGGCGCCGGCTCCGGCGGATCCTCCGGCAGCGGTGGAACCACCGGCAGCGGCGGATCTTCCGATGGCAGCGGCGGAACCTCTGGCGGCAGCGGTGGAACCTCTGGCGACAGCGGCGGCGCCAGCGCCGGCAGCGGTGGCGCAACCGGATCGGGCGGCACGGTGGTGATGGGTTCGGGCGGCAGCGACGGTGGCACCGTGGTCGACGGCGGCATCTCCACCTGCCCGGCCGCGACGGCCACCAGCCCGCTCATCTCGGACTTCGCCAGCGGAACCACGCCCGCCTCCAATCAAGCCAACGGCGGCACCGACGTCTGGACGGTCTCGCCGCAAGGGACAGCCACCGTCGTCACCGGCGAGATGCACGCTCAGAGCACGGGCGGCAACTGGGGCAGCACGGGAACGGTGCTGGGCAAGGCCAAGTGCGTGGACGTCAGCAAGTACACCGGGATCAAGTTCAAGATCCGATCGGCCACCAACACGGCCCTGCTGTTCGTTGTCTCCACCCCCGAAACGACCGGCGACTCTTCCAACTTCCGTATGCAGATCGCCGTCACCCCCACCAGCACGGTCGTGACCGTCCCCTTCGCCAGTCTGGTCAAGGCTCCGTTTGGAGCGGGCATGGCCCTCGGTGCTGACTACAAGCCCGCCGCCCATCTGTACGGTATCGGGTTCGGCGTGGGCGTCATGACCGAACTGCTGGACATCTTCGTCGACGACGTGACCTTCTACTAGGCGTGAAACGATCAGCGGCGCCTGCGGCGGCCAAGACGGCCGGTTCGCCCGCGCTGGTGATCGACATCCTGGTGCAACCACGAGCGGCTCGGCCCGGGGTCGGGCCGCTGGTGGGTGATCGCTTGCGCGTGGCGGTCAGCGCCGCGCCCGTCGACGGACAGGCCAACGACGCCGTCATCGCCCAGCTGGCCGAGACCTTCGGCGTGCGGCGCGCCGCGGTCACCATCCTGCGCGGCGAGACGGGCCGTCGCAAGACCGTCCGCATCGTCGGCGCTACCCTGCCGCCCGCGTGGACGGCCTCAGGCCGGCCATAACTGGCCGCCACCGTCGACGCGCAGGATCTGGCCGCTGATGAACGACGACGCGCCGGTCGCCAGGAAGGCGACGGCGTGCGCGATCTCCAGCGGCCAGCCGTAACGATCCAGCGTACCGTCCTTGACCTTCTGCTGTTCGGTGACGCCCCGGCGCACCACGAAGCGCGGCGTGATGACGCCCCCGGGAGCGACGGCGTTCACGTACACGTTGTAAGGGCGCAGCTGGGCGGCCAGGCAGCGGGTGTACTCGTGAACCGCGGCCTTGGCCGTGCGATACGTCGCCTCGCTGTCGGCGCCGCGCAGACCGGCGATGCTGCCGATGTTCACGATCCACCCGGAGCGGCGAGCCATCATCTGGGGGGCAATGGCCCGGCAAGGCAGGACGTGGGTGATGAGATTGCGCTCCAGGACAACGCGCAGATCGGCGACCGAGATGTTGAGGGCGTCGTTGTGCGCCGGGCTGCCCGCGTTGGGGGCGGTCACACCCAGCGTGCCCACGTCGCCGCCCGCGCAATTGACCAGGATGTCGACGCGCCCGAACCGGGCGTGAATCGACGACACCAGCGCAGCGACGCGCCCCTCGTCGCCGAGATCGCCGAACACCGGCAGGACGTCAACGCCATTGGCCTGGGCGATGGCCTCCGCGACCGCCGCCAGCGATTCAGCCTCACCGAAGGCGCGCGTCGAATGCGCGCTGGTGCCGTGCACCACCACCGCCGCCCCCAGGCTGGCCAGGTGGTCGGCCACCACCCGCCCGATCCCGCGCGACGATCCCGTCACCCACGCCACGCGCCCCAGCAAGGGACGCGGCCGCTCAGCCGAAGCAGTCACGCCCCCGTTCTAGTACGCTTCGCAGATATACGCGTTCAAATCGGTGCAGGTGAGATCGGCCCAGGTCGGCGTCTGGTACCAGTAGCCGCCGCAGTCCTCGTCGCCGGTCTGATTCGGCTCCTGCGCGGGCCCGTCCCAGGCGTTGAACAGGCCGGCCACCGGCTTGCCGCCGCCGTTCGCGCCGATGCCCGACCAGAACGCCGTGCCGTCCACCCATTGCCAGGCTCCCTCGGTGGTCGCGTCGGTGGCGCCGATCCAGGTGGTCATCATCCCCTTGGCCTGCTTGGCGGCGAAGGCCCAGCGGTTCTCGGCGTCGCTGTCCAGGCGAACGAGGTGCATTCCCCCTTGCGCCATGCAGCTGGCCTCGGCGGCGGCGAAGGCCCGGCCCATCTTGCAGAAACGATAGTTGTGGCCGCCGAAGGCCTCGCAGTCGCAATCCGCTGACGACAGGCAGGTGGGCGGGCGCAACATCGCCTGGGTCAGCGGCGTGTTCGGCATGCAAGTGGCGGCGCCGCCCGCGCAGTACGACACCGCCAGCGCGTGGTGGTCGTTGGCGTTGCCATATTGAAAGACGATGTCGAACGGATACGAACCGGCCGGCAAGTTCACGCAGCCCTGCCCCTGCCCTGCCGTCGCCTGATATCCGTTCTGCACCAGGAAGGTGCTGCCCGGTCCGCTGTTGACGTAGACCTGCCCGCAGGAATCGGGCGCCAGGGCCCCCGTGCTGCCCACGTCGACCTTGAAACAGTGCTGGCCCGCCGTCGTCAGGTTGATGATGCCGCGATAGTGGACGCGAAACGAACCACCCACCATCGTCGTCCAGTTCGGTTTGAAGCCGAACGCCGGGTCGTAGTACCGATCCTGATCGGTGCTGAACGACCAGCCGGCGTACATGTTCTTGGTCTCGTTCACCTGCTGAAAACGAGAGACCATCCCGTTGTAATCGCCCAGATCGCCGCACGAACCGGTGCTGCCGTTCGCGCGCACGGTGACGCTGAGGCCGTTGAAGATCATGCGATCGGTCCAGGGATCGCCGTCTCCGTCCTCGGCGCAGTCGGGAAGACCGTCGCCGTCGGTGTCCAGCATGGGGTTGCTCGCCGCCGCGCACGGATCGACGGGGGGAACATCCGCCGCGGTCTCCGGCGCCAGATCGACGCCCCCACCGCCCGCGCCACTGCCCCCGGCGGCGGCGTCATCACCGCCGGTCCCTCCCGTTGGCGCCACCTGACCGCCGCTGCCCGTTGCCGGCTCTCCACCCGAGCCCGTCGAGCCGGGCTCGATCGACGCATCGAGATCGATGGGCCCGGCGGCGCCGCCGCTGCCGGCGAGCGGACCGCCGTTCCGAAACTGCTCGGCGCCGCACGACGCAAGCAAGGAACAGAAACCGCCGAGCAGAATCGCCAGCGAGGTCCAACGATTCATCAAGGGCAAAAGTATAGGTTCGCGTTCGCTGGCCTTCAATCGCCGATCCACCCCGAAAGGGAAAGACGGACCGGGCACAGCCGGCTCGCGGGACTGGTCCAACCCCCCCGGGCGAGTGTAGGATCTCGCCATTCGAAGGCCGGTCCTGGTCTAGATTCGATCGCCTTCGCTCCTAACCCAAGAGGTCTTCCCATGAACAGGGTGTCTCGTCAGCTCGCTCGACCGGCGCTTTATGTCGCCATATGTCTCGTCTCGTTCGCCTGCGGATCTTCCAGCACGCCTCCCGTCGCGGGGACCGGCGGCACCACCGGCTCAGGAGGAAATGCAGCCGGCGGTTCCGGCGGCGAACAGGGCACGGGCGGCGCCGGCGGCGCCGCCAGCGGCGGGAGCAGCGGCAGCGGCGGGGCCGTGACGGGAACAGGCGGTTCAACCACCGGCACCGGCGGCACCACGGTCGTTGATGGCGGCAGCGCCGACACCACCTCCGGCCCCGATCTGGCCGCGCCCGGACTGACGGGGACGCAGATGGATCCCGGCACCATGGGCGATGGCACCGTCGATCAACCAGGGCCTTACATGAATGCGCCCGAGACCGTGGCGCGCGTGGCCGGCGCGCCGCAAGGCACCGTCACCGCAAAGACGCTTTACCCCTCCAAGACCGCCTACCCCGGTATGAAGTTCAAATATTCGATCTACGTCCCTGCCCAGTACCAGGCGGGCAAGCGCGCCGCCCTGATGGTCTTCCAGGACGCCCGCCACTACGACGGCACCGACACTTACAAGTTCAACGTCGCCATCACCTTCGACAACCTGATCTACAAGGGCGACATGCCGGTCACCATCGCCGTCATGATCGATCCAGGAACGCCCAGCGGCGATTACATCTCGGGCGGCAGCGACAACCCGACCTACCGCTCCCCCGAATACGATCGTTCGAACGGCACCTACGCGCGGTTCTTGATCGACGAATTTTTGACCGACGTCGTGCTGCCCAAGTACGACATCGTGCAGGACCCCGACGGCTGGGCGGTGGCCGGGCACAGCTCGGGGGGAAGCTGCGCCTTTGCCGTGGCCTGGAACCGCACCGAAAAATTCCACAAGGTCCTGACCGCCAACGGCAGCTTCAATCTGATCAGCGACGCCTTCCCCGGTCAGGTCAACAGCACCACGCCAGCAAAACCGATCCGCGTGTACCTGAACAGCGGAACCATGGACATGCCCGGTAGCGGGGGCATGGATTGGCTGGCGGCGAACAACGGCATGGCCACCGCGCTGGGCGCCAAGAAGTACCACTATCGCTATCAGCGCGGCACCGGCACCCACGATCCTCCCGTGGCCGCCCTGGCCGCTTTCCCCGACTCCCTGCGCTGGCTGTGGCGAGGCTACAAGCTGCCCTGGTATCCGTGACCGCCGGGGCTGGCCGAGGGGGCAAACTCGCCCCCTCCCCCGCAGCGAGCGTCAGTCCGCGCTGCTGGTCCCGCTGATCGCGGTCACCAGCGTCGAGGCCACGCGTCGGTGGCGCATCAGTGTCGGCATCGTCTGGTCGAGCAGGCTCTTGAGCTGCGCATCGCCGACGGTGCCCTGAGCGACCCGCACCATCTCGATGACCTTGTCGTGGCCGGTCATCATGGTCGACACAAAAGACTTGTCCAGGTCGGCGCCTTTCAGTGATTTCACGTGCTCCATGTCCGAATGCATCTGGACGTCTTCGGCGTCTTCACTGGAGGCCGCGTTGTCGCGTTTGTCCGCGCCACCGGTCGGGCTCCCCTCGAGGTCAATCTTGGCCTTCTTGGCGTACGCCGCCAGCTGCCGATCGGCCATCTCATGATCACGCACAATCCGGGCCGCAAAGTTCTTCACTTTGGGTGACTGCCCGTTCTGCAGCTCGTAATTGCCGAGATCGATCTCCATCTTGTTGGCGTCGTGAAGCTTGACCGCGACCCAGGTCGGATCGCCCGACGCCGCCCCAGCCCCCGACGTGACAGGATGAATCGGCGCCGGAACATTTGCGTTCGTGTCACTTCCCGCAGGCGCCCTGTTCACCCCGGGGGCCGTTGTCCCCCAGTTCGTCGTGTCACCCTCCCTGGCCAGCCCAACCGCATCCAGTTGCAACGCCCCCGCCACCCCCAAGGCAATCAAACACAACCTTCCATGACCCATCATGATCCGCCCTCCTCCCATTTGTCCCTGGAAGAAAACGTTGGCCTTCCGCCCAAGCCCGCAATGGGTGGGCATCCCGTCCCAGTTGGACCATCTCCGTGGCGCGCGGCAAAGCCGCGCTTCGTTCGCCTTTCCGATTCAGCGCCGCTATTCCCATCCAGGAGGCGCGGCTCCGCCGCGCCGGCTCACCTTGCGAGACGCGCAGGGGAGAGCCCGCGAGAGGGGCCAGCAGGCCCCTTTCGCGCAGCGAGCGCAGCGAGCGAGTTTTACGGCGCCGCCGTGATCGTCCAGAGCTGGTTGGGGCCGCCCCAGTAGTCCCATTGCTGGATGCGCCAGCCGTTGGCCGTGCTCAGGTCGGCGACGTCCAGAGCGCGGCTGTCGTGCTTGGCGACGATGCTGAAGAGTCCTCCGCCCATCGGCTCGATGGCGAATCGCTGGTGGTCCTCACCATAGTCCGTCCATTGGTTGATGTCCGCGCCATTGGCCGTGCTGCCATTGTTGACGTTCAGACACTTGCCGCTGTGTTGCGCGCAGACCCGGTAATAGCCGTCACCGATGGTCTTGATGAACCACTTCTGATTGCTGCCGTTGACGAAATCCCACTGCACCACCTTGTTGCCGTCGCCTTGTCCCAGCATCCAGACGTCCAGGCACTTGCCGCTCAGCTTCGAGCAGATGCGGTAGGGCATCTTCTCGTCGAAGGCTTGCGAGTTCTTGCGCCACACGGTGATGGGCGTCTTGTAGGACATGCACGACTGGAATCCGTCACCCTGGTTCGGCGACGCGGCAGCGATGCAGTGGCCAGCGCACATCGCATCGGTCCCGAACGGATTCTTGTAAGGCGCGTTCGGTTGATAGGCGCCCAGGCGCCCAGGCACCACCGACTTGGCCCAGCCCGAGCCGTTGCAATAGAACGCGTCGACGGTCCCCGACTCTGCGTTGGGTGTGAAGATGTTGCCGAAGTACGTCCCCTCCTGATTCGGATAGCCCGGGTCGCGTCCCCAGCCGACGGCCGTCGCCGGAGAGTCCAGCCACAAGGGGATGTGGATGCCCGCGGTGTTGACGTGCGCCATCATGCAGGCGGTGACCGCCTCCTGGCAGTGCGTGTCGCAGGCGCTGGTCTCCCATTGCGGGGCGAGGCCGATCGAGCCGGCGTACGTGTACGAGGTGCCGTGCTGATCTTGTTTGACGATGGATCGCCCGGCCGGCAGCGCGCACCTGACCAGATAGGACACGGTCAGGCGCCCTTTGTCGGTGGTCATGAGGCCGTTATACGAATTGAGTCCGTTGTA
>DATLVT010000075.1:0-15845 GCA_035577105.1 Polyangia bacterium | reverse complement strand
CGTTGAAAGTCACCGCGGTGGGGTTGTCGAACGCGATCGAGGCGAGGCTGGACCCCGTCCAGTTGGCGTTACCGGACAGCGTCCCGTCGTTCCCGGTGCCGGACGCATCGCGGACGGTCGTCCCTTGCCCCTCGTCGAATTTCCAGTAGCCGACCAGGCCCGTCTCGTCCGGTGTCTCGACGCGCAGGTTGTTGAACGAGAAACCCGAACCTTCAGTGACGTCGCCGGTGGTCTCGATGACGACGGTGCCTGTGCCGGCGGTCAGGGTACCGCTGGTCTTGCTGATGTTGCCGGCGTGGATGGCCTTCGACCCCGTCACCAGCGTGCCGTTCTGGAAGAAGCTCAGCGTGTTGGAGACCTTCAACCAGTCCTCAAGGTTCCAGATGCCGTTCGTGCCGTTGAGCTGGAGATTGTAGAAGGGCTGGCCGGCGCTGCGGACGGCATAGGTGCAACAGCCGTTGGTCAGGCTCACCGTGCCGGTACCGGCGAAGATACCGCCATAGTTGTTCCAGTTGCCCCCGACGCTCAGCGAGTTGCCGGCGATGTCCAGCTTGCCCGAGGCCAGGATCAGATCGCCCAGCACCACCACCGGCGAGCCGGTCATGGTCTGGGTCGCCTGCATGGTCCCCGGCTGGTTGCCGATGTACAGCGAGTTGATCTCGGCCGCAGAGAGCGTGCGGTTATAGATCCGCACGTCGTCGACCGACCCCTTCAAATACTGGGTGTTGCCACTGTTGCCGATGTACAGATCGCCGGTTGATGTCGAATCGTAGAGCAACGCACCGGTCAGCGTCGTGGTGGCAACCGAGGCGCCGTTGACGTAAAGACGCTTTTGCGGCGCGCTGGCGCTGGGGTCATACGTTCCGACGACGTGGGTCCAGGTCCCGTCCGGGATGGCCCCGGTCGCCGAGGTGATCCCTGACGAGTTCGGCCCGGTCGTGCCGGTCGCAAAACTGACGACGCTTGAGTCGGCGCCGCCGGGGTTCAGCTGCAACTCGTACGACCCATACGGCGAGGTGGTGGCGTTGTTGTAGGTCTTGGAAACGATCTTGGCAAACTGAAGCTGGCTGCCGCTGCGTTTCACCCACGCCGACACGGTGACGGCCGCCGGCTCCAGCGTGGTTGTGCGGCTGATGCGGCCATACTGGTTGGTACCGTTCAAGGTGATCGAGTTAGCGTTGGTGAAGTTCAGCGTGGGGCCGGCGCCCCAGGTCGGTGTGTTGGACAGCGTTCCGTCCTGGCCATAACCGGAGGAGTCGACTATTGGCGTGGTCCCGTCGTCGAGCTTCCAGTAGCCAACCATGCCGTCGTTGATGGCCAGGTCGTTGAATGTGGCGCCGTTGGTGGCGAACGTCTGATTGTTGGTGCTGGCCAGCAGGACGCGCCCGCCGTTGTGCGTGAACGTTCCGCCCGTTTTGTTGAAGGCGCCTGTGATCACCAAGATGTCGCTGGTGGCGGTGTGCGTTCCCCCCGACAGATTGAAGTCGCCGCTGACGCTGATCTGACTGCTGCCACCGGCGAAGGTGCCAGCGCTCTGGTTCCAGTCGCCGGTCAGCGTGATGGTGTGGCCGGAGCCCTGAGTGAACGTTATCGAACTGGTGTGGTTGATTCCGGCCAGGGTCGTCGAGGCCGAAGTGGTGACGTTGCTGGGCGTCCCGTAAACGTGCAGCTCGTACATCGACCACCAGGCGCCGCCGCTGGTGGTGCCGGTCTGCGTGACGCGAATATAGCGGGCGGTCTGCGCCGTGAACGTGACGTGGGAAAACTCCCCCGACGGATTGCCTGTCGCCACGCTGCTCCAGGTTGAGTTGTTCGTGGAAACCTCCACGTTGTAGCCGCGCGGGTAATCGCCGGTGCGCGAATAGGCATCCATCGAGATCGACGAGAAGGTGCGGTTGGCGCCCAGGTCCAGTTTTATCCACTGGCCGTTGACCTGGCTGGCGCCCGGGCTCCACACCGTGCTCAGATCCCAGTCGATGACGTTGCCGGCGGCGCCACCGGCAACGGCCGACGCTGACGCCGTCATCGAGGTGGTGGCGAACTGGGCATCCCCGGCCGTGTTCCACACCGTCAGCTCGCCGATGGTCCACCAGTAGGTGCCGTTGCCCGTGTTCAGCTGGATCTTGATGTAACGCGCGGTCTGGTCGGAAAAGCGAGGCTGAACGTTCGAAGCGCTGCCGGTCCCGCTGTAAAAAGCCGTGCCCCAGTTGGTGCCGTCACTGGAGGCGTAGATGTCGAATCCGCGCGGATAGTCGGTGCTGCTGGCGCCGACCAGCGTGTTGTCGATATCTATGCCGCCAAATGTTTGCGTCGACCCGAGGTCGATCTTCACCCACTGGCCACTGGCCTGCAGGGCCCCGGTTTGCCAGTAGGTGGTGCCGCGTCCATCTTTCGTATTGGAGGCGACAAAGGTCGAATACGTGTTCGACGCCGTCACCGTCCAGCTGGTCCGCGGCAACGGCGCCCAGCCCTTGAACGCGGCTATATCCGTCGTCGCCGGCACGCTGCCCCCGACCCAGTTGGAACCGGTGCTCCAGGTGCTGCTGCCGGCGCCCGCCCAGATCACCTCATCGGCTTGAACGGCAGACTCCGTCAGGCACAAGATGATCGCAATGAACGCGGCTCGTCGCATGGACGCTCGCTCCTCAAGAGAAAACATCGGCGAAGCATCCGGGAACCTAAAGGGAGAGGTCGGACCAATTTCCTACCCACTTCCGGCGACAGCGGTGCTGGCCTGGCTGGCAAGTCTGCCGATGCCAGGAACGACGCCTGCTATTGTCTTGGTTCACCATGGCGTTGCGCGCAGTTAGACCGTACAGCGCCCCGGCCCGCGGCAAGGGCATGGCCATCCTGCTGTGGGTAGCCGCGGCGGCCCTGATCAGCCTCCTGCCGAGACGCGACGCGCAAGCCAACGGCGCGTTTCCCGATTCGCTGCAGATTCTGCTGCCCCAGAACAGACCGCACCAGATCGTCCTGGGCACCAACTTCGGTCTGGTGATCTCCGATGACGACGGCCAGACCTGGAGCTGGTCCTGCGAGCAGAGGAACAGCATCAACGGGAATCTCTATCAGCTTGGACCGGCGCCGCTGGAACGCCTGTACGCACTCTCTTCGGTCGGATTGGTGTACAGCGATGACAGCGCCTGCACCTGGACCATCGCCGGCGGATCACTGGGCTCGGTGCTGGCCAACGACGCGTTCGCCGACCCGACCGATCCGGCGCAGGTGTGGGCCCTGGGAAACCCCATCGCCGCCAGCGGCGCGCCCGCCGTCTATCACTCCAATGACAGCGCCCAGACGTTCGGACCGTCGCTGTACGACGATCCGTCGCCCGGGGCGTTGACCAGTATCGAATCGGCACGCAGCGATCCGATGACCGTCTATGTGGCCAGGTACGATCTGCTGCCTTGCGACGGCAGCGATGGCGGCACCACCAGCGACGCCTCGACGATGTGCCAGTACCCGCGGTTGCTTCGTTCCAGCGACGGGGGCGCGCACTGGGATCCGCCCATCGACCTTGAGCCAACCCTGGGCAAGGGGACGTTCCGGATCATCGCCGTGGATCCCCATGATCCGCGCCGGATCTTCTTGCGCTTCACCACGTTCGACGTGCCGATGGAGACGCTGGCTGTTTCCGTCGACGCCGGCCTGACCTTTCGCCGGCCCGTCACCATCAGCGGCAAGTTGACCGCCTTCCTGTGGCGCGGCGACAACACCATTCTTCTCACCGGATTGACCGACGCTGGCCCGGTCGGGTTTCGTTCCCCGGACGGCGGCGAAACGTTCCTCCCCTGGACCGGGATCCCCAGCTTGCGCGCCCTGGCCGAACGCGACGGGCACCTGTACGGCGCCGCCGACTGGATCAAGGACGGTTTTGCCCTGGGCTTATCGATGGACGACGGTGCGACGTTCAAACCGGTGATGACCTTCTCCGACGTCCGGTCGGTGCGGTCCTGCGTGAAAACGCAGTGCGAAGATCAGTGCGACTACCAGGCCGGGATCGGACTGTGGCCGGCCGAGACCTGCCATCCGGAAGGCGTGCCACCAACCCCACCGGCGCAGAAAAAAACCGGGTGCGGATGCGTCACCGCCGACGAGGGTGCGGGCGCGACCGGAAACCAGAAATGGCAACTCGCCGGCGCGACGCTGGCCGCCGCGATTTGCTGGCTGGCCAGCTGGCGGCGCAGACGCCGAATCCAGAGCAGGCCGTCGAACCGCGGCTATACTGCGCGCTGATGGCGGCAGCATCAGCCTCGCAACCGCGCCCCGGACCGAATATCGCTTTGCGCACGGCCGCCCTGTTGACCGTGGTCGCCGTATTCGCCGGCCTGTCGCGCCAGGCCCGGGCCAACGGCGCGTTCCCTGATTCAACCGGCATCATCTTGCCGGCCGATCGCCCGAACGAGATCATCGTGGGAACCAACTTCGGTCTCATCTTCTCGGCGGATGAAGGCAAGACCTGGTCCTGGAGCTGCGAGCAGATGCCCGTGGCCACGCAGGCGTATCTCTATCAACTGGGACCGGCCCCGGGCGATCGGCTGTTCGCGCTGGCCAGCAGCGGCGTCATTCGCACCGACGACGAAAGCTGCACCTGGTCGGCGGCCGGCGGCACGGCCCGGGACGCCTTGGTCACCGATTACTTTGCCGATCCCACCGACCCCAACCACCTGCTGATGATCGCCCTGCCCAACACCACAGACCTTCTGCCCGAAGCCATCTATGCCTCGACCGACGGAGGGATCACCTTCGGCCCGGCGTTGTTCAAGGCGGCCATCAACGGCGGCCTGACCGGCGTGGAGATCGCCCGCAGCAATCCACTGGAGATCTACGCCGCGATGTATGACACGCCCGGGGTGCATCCCAGCATTGTCCGGTCCCACGACGGTGGCGCCACCTGGGATCCCCCCATCAGCATCGAAGCGGACATCGGTCAAAACGCCTTCCGCATCATCGCCGTCGATCCCACCGATCCCAAGAAGGTCTTCCTGCGGGTTCAAGAAGCATTGGTCGAATCGCTGGCCATCTCGGAGGACGGCGGCATGACCTTCCGCAAGCCGGTGTCGGTGCCGATCAGGCTGGCGGCGTTCGCGCGGCTGGCCAGCGGCACCATCCTGGTCGCCGGGCTGACCTACGACACCCAGGGGATGATGACGCCGATCGGGTATCGGTCCACCGACGGCGGCAAAACGTTCGGGCCGTGGGACAAGATCCCGTCGGTGCGGGCGCTGGCCGAGCGAGACGGCAAGCTGTACGCGGCCGCCGATGCCTTCAACGACCCCTTCGCGCTGGGTGTCTCGGACGACGAGGGGCTGACCTTTCAACCCTTGATGAAGTACGATCAGGTCACGTCGGTGAAGTCGTGCGTGGCGATGGCCTGCGCCGCTGCGTGCGCGACGCAGGCAAAGCAGTCGAAGTTCTGGCCGGCGGCCATCTGCCCGGCTCTCCCCGACGCATCGACTGATGCGTCCGCCGACGCGACGACGTCGCCGCCAGGCAACGCCGGTTGCTATTGCGCGCTGGCCAGCGGCAGTGGCGACACCGTCGCGCTTCTCGGCAGCGTCGCCGCCGTCGCGCTTGGCGTCCGCGCGCGTCGGCGAAGGAAGAACAAACCCGGCGCGCCTCTCGACAGGTCACCGTCGACGGGGTAGATTCTGCGTTCTTTGTTTACAGCGTCTTCGTGCAAGGCTGGGCCCATAGCTCAGCGGTCAGAGCTGGCGGCTCATAACCGCCTGGTCCCTGGTTCGAATCCAGGTGGGCCCACAGGATCCGCGCCCACCGGGTGGCCGCCGGCGGGTTTCGCCGGAGCTTTTGTCACGGTGAACGCTTTCGCAACACAGGGAGGAAGTAGTCTTGCGCGATCAGCTTAGGCGACTTGAGGATCTGCAGAGACACGACGCTAAAATCCAAGAACTAGAAAACGCCCTCAAGGCCATCCCGGCGAAACTGTCAGCGACGCAAAACGATCTGGCGCGCGTCGAGGGAATGTTGACCAGTGAACGGCAGGCGTTGGCAGAAACGGAACGATACCACTCCGAGCAGAAGGGACTTTTCACCCAGGACGAAGAGCAGGTTGCGGGTGCCAAACACAAGCTGGCCCAGGCGAAGAACTCGAAGGAATACATGGCGGCGCAGCGCGAGATCGAGCAGCGCCGGGAAAGCCTGACCGGCCGAGAGGCCGAGATTGGCAAGCTGGTGGAAGCGATCGACGCCAAGAAAAAGCTTCTGGCCGATCGCGCCAACGACGTGCAGGCGTTGCGTGATTCGATCGAGAAGGACGTCGAGGCAGCCCGGGGCCGCATGGCCGAGCTGGAAGGCAAGATCGCCGAGTTGCGTAATGAGCGCACGGCGCTGGCCACCGGCATCAAACCCGAGGTGCTGAAACGATACAGCACGATTCGAATGCGGCGTGGGCTGGCTGTGGTCAGCGTGCGCGATGGCACCTGTCAGGGCTGCAACATGAACATCCCGCCCCAGCTCTACAACCAGCTTCAGCGGGGCCTGAGCATCGAGACCTGCCCGTCCTGTCACCGGATCATCTACTGGGAAGATCTGATGAAGGCCGAAGAGGGCAGCGGCACGACCACCTGACCTGCCACCTGACCTGATCGACCGCCCCTTCGCACCGGCGCGCTGATATATACTCGCGCCGCTTCTCGCCGGAGCCGGACAGGTGATCGCGGCGGCGTCGCAAGACGCCGTCGAGGAAAGTCCGGGCTCCGTAGGGCAGGGTGCTGGCTAACGGCCAGTCGGGGTGACCTGAAGGAAAGTGCAACAGAGAACAGACCGCCGGGCCCGCAAGGGTTCCGGCAAGGGTGAAACGGCGCGGTAAGAGCGCACCGCCCCTCCGGTGACGGAGGGGGCACGGCAAACCCCACCTGGAGCAAGACCGGTACGGGATCGCGAGGGCAACCTCGCCGGCGTGGCCCGCGTCGATTCGATTCCGAGTTGGTCGCACGAGCCGTCCGGCAACGGCCGGCCCAGAGGAATGATCACCACCGGCGGAAACGCCGGACAGAACCCGGCTTACGGCCGGCTCCGGTTAGAAGCGTTTTTTTCGGTATTGGTTGAACGACGGGCGATAGCTGACCAGCACACTTCCCGGAAGGCGGGTTTCCTTATTGGGGGGCGGGCTTAGGTTGAGGTCATGGGCAAATCCATTGGACTGGGGGCGGTGCTGCTGCTGGCGCTGGGTCTGGGCGGTGCCGGGGTGTCTGGCTGTGTCGTGCGGGAGCGGGTCGTCGCCAGATCGGCGGCCCCAGCGCCGTGCGCGGGTGGTGTCTGGGTCGAAGGCCATCGCGGGCCGCGCGGACACTGGCACCCTGCGCACTGGCGCTGTCCCAACGTGGTGGAAGTTTATTAGGTAGGGCTCAGCGCAGGGGGCGGGTCGTGCAGATCGCGCCCTCGGAAGCTGGCGCCACGGCGGCGGCATAGCGAGCCTGCACGCCGGTCGTGAAGCGAGGGGCTGGTTTCTGCCAGCTGTCGTTGAATCGTCGCGACGTGAGATCTTCGGCGACATCCAGCGTTCGACTGTCCAGGTCGATGCTGATCGTGTCGTCGTCCCTTACGAACGCCAGCGGGCCACCGACAAAGGCCTCGGGGACCACCTGGCCCACCATCAGGCCGGCGCTGCGGGCGGCGGTACGTCCGTCGGTCACCAGACAGACCTCGCTTTCCAGCCCCCTGGCCACCAGAGCCGCGCTGATGGCCTGCGTCTGGCGTAACCCCGGACCGCCCTTGGGACCTTGATAGCGAACAACCACGACATCGCCGTGGCGAATCTTGTCGGCGGCGACGGCGGCCAGGCAGGACTCGATCGAATCAAACACGCGTGCCGGACCTTTGAACGCGGCGCGCGCCGGGACCGCGGCGACCGCCAGCGCGCCGTCGGGGGCCAGCGAACCGCGCAGGGCAGCGAAGGAGCCGGTGCTGCCCAGCGCCCTCTCCACGGTGCGAATGACCTCCTGACCGGGTGTCTCGTCGGCGCGGCGGGCCTCGTCGAAGATCGTCGCGCCGCTGCTGGTGGGCGCGTCACGCAGGCGCTCTATCTCCATCAGCCGTCGGGCCAGCAAACGCGTTCCGCCGCTGCGTTCGTAGGCCGCGAAGGAAAAGCGATCGGGCGCCGCGTCGATCAACACCGGCACCCGCGCCGTCACGCCGTCAAAGTCGGCCAGAGCAAGAGCAACGTTCGCCTCGCGCGCCAGCGCCAGCAGATGCACGACCGCCGCGGCACCGCCGATCATCGCCGCCGCGGCGGACAGCGCATTTTCGAACGCCACCCGGCCGAGCATCCGGCGCGGGCGCACGTCGCGCGACACCAGGCGCAGTACCAGTTCGCCGCAGCGAACGGCGGCGATGTCCTTGCGGGCGTCACCGGCGGCGATGTCGCTGAACCCGATGGGTGATAGACCCAGCATCTGAACGCAGATGGCCATCACGTTGGCGGTGGTCTCGTCCCCGCAGGCGGGTGCACCGACCCGCGCAGCGTCTTCGGGCGATCCGCCATACAAGATCAACCCTGGCAGATCCAGCCGCGCCAGCGCCATGCCCATCGCCGCCAGGGCATTTCCGCAACCGCCCAGCGCCACCATGCCGGCACAGCCGGCGTTGCCCACCGCCAGCTCGATGGCGTCGACACCGATGTCACGCCCGATCAGCGAAGGCGCCTGCCCCGGCTCGCAGACGATGCTGGACCCAATTTCGATCGGCGTGCCGCCCGCCACACGGATGCCGTCCTTGACCTTGTCGACCAGGCGCCGCAGGTAAAGATTGCACGGCGTGGCGTCGTTCCACGAATCGACGACCGCAATACGCGGGTGTACGCCGTCGGCAAACACCCGCACCCCGTCGCCCGCCACGCCGCTCGACCGCCTAGACGGCCGGCGCCTTCTGCATCGACCGCCGTCCGTTGGCGCCGTACCAGGCGATGAACAGATAGCAGAGGACCGGAATGATGAAGCAGTGGTGCAGGCCGATGCTGTCGGCCAGCAGGCCCTGCAGCGGCGGGATCAGCGCCCCCCCCACGATGGCCATGCACAGGATGCCCGAGCCCTGGCTGGTGTGCTTGCCCAAACCGTCGATGGCCATGGTGAAGATGGTGGGGAACATGATCGAGTTGAAGAGACCAACCGCGATGACCGACCACATGGCCACCTTGCCGGTGGTCAGCATGGTCAGGATGACCAGCGCCGTGGCGCCCAGGGCGTGCCAGGCCAGGACCTTTCCAGGACGGAACATGCGCAGGGTCAGCGTCCCGATGAACCGCCCCACCATGGCGCCGCACCAATAGAAGAACACATACTTGGCCCCTTCCTTTTCGGGCAGGCCGCCGATGTACGGCTCCTTGAAATAGTTCACAAGAAAGCTGCCGATGGCCACCTCGGCGCCGACATAGACAAAGATGGCAACAGCGCCCAGCACCAGGTGGCGATACCCCCAGGCGCTGCCCTGCTGCGTTTCACCGGCGGCCAGCTCGCTGTTTCCGGACGCGGCGTCGATCTTGGGCAGGCGAAAGACGGCGATGAAGACAGCCAGCACAAACAGCGCCACCGCCAGACCGATATAAGGCGTCTGCACCGAGCCGGCCTCGGCCAATCGATAGGCATCGGCGGCGGCCGGCGACATCTGTTTGATCTCGTCGCTGGATTTCACGGTCGTCGACAAGATCAAGAACGACCCGAACAGCGGCGCGATGGTGGTCCCCAGCGAGTTGAGGGCCTGGGTCAGGGTCAGGCGGCTGGAAGCGGTCTCCGGTTTGCCCAGCACGGCGACAAAAGGATTGGCCGCCACCTGCAAGAGCGTGATGCCCGCCGCCAGAACGAACAAAGCCAGCAAGAACAGGATGTACGACCGCGCCCCCGCCGCCGGGTAGAACATCAAACAGCCGACGCCCGCCGTGGCGAGGCCGATGATGATGCCGTTCTTGTAGCCCAGCTTGGTGACGATGGCGCCGGAGGGGAGCGAGACGATGAAGTAGGCGCCGAAGAAGGCGAACTGCACCAGCATCGCCTGGGCATAGTTCAGCTCGAAGATCGCCTTGAGGTGCGGAATGATGATGTCGTTGAGGCAGGTCAGGAACCCCCACATGAAAAACAGGGAGGTGAGAACCACCAGCGGGAGGAGATATTTGTTACCCGTGCCAGCCACGGGCGTTGACGTCTGAACAGAGACGGGAAGGGAGGATCCGCCTGCCATGAGCACGCTCCTAGATTTGGGTCGGCCAGAGGTCGGACCATAGCGTCGTCAACTGGAGTGGTCAAACCCATAGCGGCGCCCCAGACGGCGCGGCGCAGAGGAGCCGGCGCGTCAGGCAACCAGCTGGCGTTCCAGCTCGTTTACCGGTGTTTGTGCGCCCGTGGAAGTGTCGCCGCGACCCACGTGGGCGACGCCTTCAAACCCGGCGGGCACGCCCTGATGCGTGATGACATGGAACCGACCCGACAGAGAAATTGTCGCGCCACCTTTGGCGATGATGGTGGTTTCAAACCGCATGTCCCCGCGACCCTTGCTGGCGGCCGCGTGCTGCAACCAGCGGCGCGCATCGTCGTGACGGTCCGCGACGATGAGGTCGAAGATGGAACCGCTCAGAAGCTCGGCGCGGCGCCGACCGGTCACGCGCTCGGCGGCCAGGTTGACCGCGGTGAAGCGGCCGTGAAGATCAAGCGCATAGACGGCATCGCTCACGTTGTTCGTCAGCTCGGCCAGCCGTTCGTCGAGAGCGATGTGGTGGTCCAGTTGCTGCCTGACCGCCTGGTTCAGTTCACCCACGCGGCGCCGGAGCAGCACCACCCAGCATCCCAGTACAATCACCAAAGCGCCCAGCCAGCTCATCGACGTTCGCGCTTATATCGAACGGGCGACCGACGGACTTTAGGCGCCGCTCCGCACACAGATTAATTTGCCTGGCGCCACACCGTCATGACGTGGTTCCAGCCGGCGCAGGCCTTGAACCCGCTGGTGGCATAAGGGTTGTCAGCGGCGGTGCAGTAGTCCTTGCAGTACCCGCTGCCGCCGCCGAACGGATCGCTGTACGGCGCATTCACCTGATCGGCGCCAATTCGCCCCGGCACGACGTCCTTGTTGTAGTCGATACCGTTGCAGTAATAGGCGGCGACCTTCTTCGGGTCGGTTCCGTGAGCGCCCAGCACAAAGATGTTGCCGAAGAACGACCCTTCCTGATTGGGATAAAGGGGATTCAGCTTCCAGCCGACCGAGGGATCCTGCGAGACCACCCACAGCGGAATGTGCACGCCCGCCGTGTTCACGTGAGCCAGCATGCAGGAGGAGATTCTTTCCTGACAGGCGGTGTCGCAAGAGCCGGTCTGCCACTGCGTGGCCAGCCCCATCTCGCCCGTGAACGTATAGCTGTTCCCGTACTGGTCCTTCTTGACCAGCGTCGTGCCCGCCGCCAGCGCGCATCGCACCAGATACGAGACGGTGTTGCGGCCGTCGGCCGTGGTCATGAGACCGTTGCTCGTGGCCAGACCGTTGGTCGTGGCCAGACCATTGGTCGTGGTGAGACCGTTCCCGGTTGCCAGGCCGTTGGTGGTCGTCAACCCATTGATGGTGGTAAGGCCGTTCGCAGTCGCGAGCATCGAGTGAACGCCCCCGCCACTTTCGTCGCCTTCCATCTCCCCGCAGCCGGCGGCCGCCAGCGCCAGCGGAGCAAAGCAGACAATTGCCATTCTCGACACGACTGGATACAGCTTCATGCATCAGTAGCACTGCAAATAGAATGCTAGATTACATGTTTATAGTCGATAGTTTCATCATGAAATCCTTGGGCTTTTGCCAGCGCGAAAACCCATTCGCTACATCGACCCGTTGTTTATGTTGCCTGCCGCTCTACAAAACGGGCCCGGCGAAACCCCGGCGGCCTGGCAACTTCACGGTGGGCGGTCCGATTCCTTCGTTGCCGTTTATGGTAGAAGGAGACCGCCCATGGGAAGCGTCAACAAAGTCATTCTGGTCGGCAACCTCGGAGCCGACCCCGAGCTCAAGTACACACCCACAAGCCGACCGCTCTGCAACCTGCGCATCGCCACCACCGACGTCTTCAAGGACAAGGGTGGCCAGCGCCAGGAGCGCACCGAATGGCATCGCGTCACCGTCTGGGGCGACGCGGCGGAGAACTGCTCGAAGTACCTCTCCAAGGGCCGCTCCGTTTACATCGAGGGACGCCTGCAGACGCGGACCTATGACAAGGACGGCCAGAAACACTACGCCACCGACGTGGTGGCCGATCGTGTGGTCTTCCTGGGCAGCGGCAGTGGTGCCGGCGCGGGCGCCGAAGGTGGCCCGCGGCGGCCCACGAGCGGAGGTCCCAGCGGCTCATCGATGAGCGGCGGACGAGGCGGCGGCCAGGACGGACCACCCGACGACATCGGCGCTCCTCCGCCCGACGACGACATTCCCTTCTAGCCGGACGGCCAGACGGTCAGACGGAGGGCGGCCAGGTGATGGCAGCGCAGGCTGCCAGTGGATCAACCGGCGGCTTTCCCTTGCCGGAACGCCTGGGCTCGTGTCCAATCACGTCTTTTTTGCGGGAGAACCATCTTGCAGCGACAGCGCCGAGCGACGCGAGCGACCATCGAAGGCAAGGGTTGGGCTGTCGGGCTGTTTGTCTTGGTGGCCAGCCTGACAGGCGCCTGCGGCGCCAACCATCTGGGTGCGTACGTCGATGGTTCCGCCGATGACGCTGGTTCTGACGCGAGCACAAGGAGAGACGCCGCCGTCGCGGACGTGCCGCCACCGCCTCCGGTGGGCGCGGGCTCGATGCTGCTGGTGCGGGGCGACGCGCGCCTGATTGGACAGGGCGGCAACAGCTGCACGTCACCAAAGGCCGCCACCTCCGATCGATGGTGCGCCTTTGCGCGTCCTTCCACGTTCATCACCACCACCGATCTCTGGGTCATCAACGTGACCCAGGTGTTGAACGGCAAGGCCGTCACCTGCGACGGGAACGACAACAACTGCCTGCGCCTTTCCACCGATCTCTTCGCGGGCGACCTGACCATGCACGGCTTCCGCGGCGACACGCTGATCTATTACGGCGACAACAACGGCGACAGCACGAACTTCATCGGGACGGTTTTTGCGTGGCGCCCGGAGTGGGTGGTGCCGCGCGCCATCACCGCGCAAAACGGCCTGCAGTGTCAGGCGCACCCGACGACACCCGCGGCCATCTGTTTTCACAGTCCGGTCACCGACGCCAAGACCAACATATTCACCGTGGGCCTGTCGGCCGGCATGCTGGGCGCCGTCGATACGGGGCCGCTGCCCAAGATCGACACCGTCCTTTATTCCGCGCCGGGCGATCCCACCAACGTGAACAAGGTACAGGTCGACCTGTCGCCGGCGGGCGACGCCGCCCTGTGGTCGGCGCGCACCACGGCCAGCGGTGTTGAGACGCTGAACTTCCAGAAGCTGGGCGACCCGACGTCGCGGCGGGTGGTGGCCGAGGACGTCGCCAAGTGGCAGGTCTCTGCTGACAGCACGTCGTGGTACTGGCTGAAGTCCTTCAATTACTCGGTCAGTGGAACTGACTCGGGAACGCTGCAGGCGGCCCCCTATCCGGCCGGCACGGCCCCCGCAACGCTGATCGAAAAAGTGGGCCAGTACTCGCTCTTCGGCGGCAAGACCTTGCTCATTCGCAGCGGATTCAACGCGGGGGTGGGCGAACTGAAGCTGGTCGCCGATGTGACCAACATCGCCGCCACCACCAAGACGGTGGACACCGGCGTCCTGCGGGTCTGGGACGCATCGGCGGACGGCACGACCGTCCTTTACTCCAAGACCAACTCGGGCCAGCTGTTCGATATGTTCCTGGGCAGCCTCTCCAAGACGGCGCCCTGCCCCCTGGCCACCACCGCCGTCGCCCTGGGATTCGGCCACCTGGCGGAGAACACCCTGACCGCGGCCTGGGTGAAAGTGGTCAGCGCCACGGCGACGGGCGCCTTCTACACGACGTTCGATCAGTGCACCTCACGCCAGTTCGCCACCAACATCGTCACCTTCGATCCGGTGGGCGATCAGGGCTACGTCTACGAGGACGAGGGCTCGGACACCACGCCCGAAGGGACGTTGCGGTTCAACCAGCTGGTCAACGGACAGCTGGGGGCGAAAGGAACCGTGGTTCAGCAACGGGCCTTCTCGACGGCCGCCCTCCTGTGGCCGGCACACGCGGCGGTGGTCTATTCGATCAACGCTGATGGCACCACAGACGGGCTGTACATCAACGCCAAGCTTCCCTTCGTCGGCACCATGCCGCCTCCCGGAAGCGACCTGGACGCGGCCGTCGAAGCGGCGACCGACACCGGGGCCGGTGGCGGAAGCGACGCCGCTGACAACGCAGGACCGGTCATCGATGCGGGCAGCCAGGCCGGCGACCAGGCCGGCGCCGCCGACTGATCCGCCCGCCGGGGCCGCCCTTCCGGGCGGATCGAGGACCGGAACCGGGCTTGACTGTAGGGGTCGCGAACTTTCGCCGATGAACCCACTCGGATAGGATCATGCCCTTGCTCGGTCGCACTCTCCCCCTGGTGGTCGTCGTTGCCGCCCTGGTCTTTCCAACCCAAGGTGGCGGCAGCGATGTCACGCGCGCGGCGGTCCTCCCCGCCGCGTCGACAGCGGCGGCTGGTCCGGGCGTTAACGGCCCCGGCGCCGTCGACGACGCCGGGGCGGCGGCAGGGGCGTTGCGAACGCCGGTGGTGTCACCCGGCCACGGGGCCAAGACCCGTTTTGGAGCCAGCGATGGCCGGCGCGAGCTGCTGCTCTCGTTCGATGACGGCCCCGATCTGAAGGGGACGCCGTTGATCCTCGAAGAGCTCGATCGGCGCGGCCTCAAAGCCATCTTTTTTGTCACCGGTTGGCGGCTGGTCGGTCAGCGTCCCGAAGACATGGCCCGGCGCGATCTGCTGCGCAAGATCGCCAGCCACGGCCACCTGGTGGCGAACCACACCTTCAGCCACCGCAACCTTTGCGACAATCCGGACGAGCAGGCCAGCCAGATCGACGGCAACTCGGAGATCATCGCCCAGGTGACCGGCGTCCGCCCGCTGCTGTTTCGTGCCCCCTACGGCGCCTTCTGCCGCAGCCTGGACGCGGCCCTGGCGGCGCGTGAGCTGGTCGACATCGGCTGGAACCTGGACCCGCAAGATTGGAAGAACAACACGCCGGAGCGCATCTTCAATTACCTGACCGGCAAGCTGTCGCACCTGGAAGGGCGCGGCATCTTGCTGTTGCACGATACGCACGGCGCTTCGGTGCGCGCGCTGCCGCAGGTGCTGGACTGGCTGGCCCGCGAGAACCACCGCGCCGTCCGGGAAGGACGCGCCCCCATCGAGATCATCGACTATCGCTCGGTGGTGCCGACGCGCCCGCTGGCGCACAGCGGCCTGGAGGTGGTGGTGGGACGCCTGGTCGATGATCTGGCGCCGTCGCTGACGCGTCTTTGGCCTGCAGCGCGCGGGCTGTGATAGTTCATGTTCGTCCTGCGCGACGTCACGCCTGACGACCTGGACCACCTGCTGGCGGTGGCGGGATTTCTCGACTCCGTCAACCTCCCCGAGGATCGCGGCTACCTGTCCGCGCTGATCGCCACCTCGCAGAAATCGTTCGCCGCCCAGACGGAGATCGCCGACCGCAAGTTCGTCTTCGTGCTGGTCGATCCCGACGGCGAGCGCGTGGTGGGCGTGTCGATGGTCTTTGCCCAGCACGGCAGCCGCCGCTCGCCCCACATCTTCTTCGACGTCATTCACGAGGAACGGTACAGCGAGACGCTGGACCGGCACTTTTCCCACCAGGTGCTGCGCATCGGATACAACTACAAGGGTCTCACCGAGATCGGC
>DATLVT010000074.1:0-3101 GCA_035577105.1 Polyangia bacterium | reverse complement strand
AAGGACGTGCAGGAGATCGAGGAGCAGTACACCGAGGGCCTCATCACCGACGGCGAGCGGTACAACAAGGTGGTCGACATCTGGGCGCAGGTGTCGGAGCAGATCGCCGAAGAGATGATGAGCGAGATCGGCTCCGAGGAGCTGCACAATGAGGAGACCGGTGAGAAGTGCAAGATGCTGTTGTTCAACTTGATCTATATCATGGCGGATTCGGGCGCACACGGTTCGACACAGCAGATTCGTCAGCTGGCCGGCATGCGCGGCCTGATGGCGAAGCCCTCGGGCGAGATCATCGAGACGCCGATCACCACCAACTTCCACAAGGGATTGTCGGTGCTCCAGTACTTCATCTCGACGCACGGCGCCCGCAAGGGTCTGGCCGACACGGCGCTCAAGACGGCGAACTCGGGGTACCTGACCCGGCGTCTGGTCGACGTGGCCCAGGACTGCATCATCGCCGAGTACGACTGCGGCACCATGGACGGCATCGAGCTGGGGGCCCTGGTCGAAGGCGGCGAGATCATCGAGAAGCTGGGCGACCGCATCCTCGGTCGCGCGGCGGTCGAGGACATCTTCGATCCGTACACCGGCGAGGTCCTGGTTCAATCGAACGAGGAGATCACCGAGGAGAAGGTTCGCATCATCGAGGACGCGGGCATCGACCACGTCAAGATTCGATCGGTGCTGACCTGCGAGACCCGGCGCGGGATCTGCGTCCTGTGCTATGGGCGTGACCTGGCCCGCGGCCACATCGTCAACATCGGCGAGGCGGTCGGCGTCATCGCCGCCCAGTCGATCGGCGAGCCCGGCACCCAGCTGACGATGCGGACGTTCCACATCGGCGGCGTCGGTCAGGTGCGCACGGAGCAATCACAGCTTGAGGCCCGTTACGACGGCATCGTCAAGCTGGAGAACACCGACGTGGTCAAGCGCGAGAAGCACTGGATCGTGATGAATCGCCACGGCGAGATCGTCATCCAGGACGAGACCGGTCGCGAGCGCGAGCGGTACGGCCTGACCTACGGCGCCAAGCTGTACTTTGGCGACGGCAGCCCGGTCAAGCAGGGGCAGCTCCTGTCGGAGTGGGATCCCTTCTCCGTGCCGATCTTGACCGAGGTCACCGGCATCGTGAAGTTCGGCGACGTCATCGAAGGCGTCACCATGACCGAGCAGCTGGACGAGGTCACCGGCCTTTCGCGCAAGAGCATCACGGAGTCGAAGGACGCCGAGTTGCGGCCGCGCATCTCGCTGAAGGATGACCACGGCAAGACCCTGAAGATCCCCAGCGGCGAGAACGACGCCCGGTACTTCTTGCCGGTCGGTTCGACCATCGCCGTGTCGGAAGGCGACCGCATCGAGGCCGGCGACATCATCGCCCGTATCCCGCGCGAGACGACGAAGACCAAGGACATCACGGGCGGTCTGCCGCGCGTGGCGGAGCTGTTCGAGTCGCGCAAGCCGAAGGAGCACGCGGTCATCGCCGAGATCGACGGCGTGGTCGGGTTCGGCAAGGACACCAAGGGCAAGCGCAAGGTCCTCATCACCCCCGAGAAGGGCGACGCCAAGGAGTACCTGATCTCCAAGGGCAAGCACCTGTCGGTCCGGGAAGGCGACCGCATCAAGGCCGGCGAGCCGCTGATGGACGGCGCCGCCAACCCGCACGACATCCTCAAGGTGCTGGGCGAAAAGGCGCTGGCCAAGTACCTGGTCGACGAGGTCCAGGAGGTCTATCGACTCCAGGGCGTCAAGATCAACGACAAGCACATCGAGACCATCGTGCGCCAGATGTTGCGGCGCATCCGGGTCATCGACGTGGGTGACACGACCTTCCTGGTCGACGAGCACGTCGAGAAGTACGTGTTCGAGGAGGAGAACGAGCGCGTGATGACCAAGGGCGGGAAGGCCGCCCAGGGTGAACCGCTGCTCCTCGGCATCACCAAGGCGTCGCTCTCGACGGAGAGCTTCATCTCGGCGTCGTCGTTCCAGGAGACCACCAAGGTGCTCACCGAGGCCGCGGTCTGCGGCAAGGTCGACTACCTGCGCGGCCTCAAGGAGAACGTCATCATGGGCCGGCTCATCCCCGCCGGCACCGGATTGGCCGCCTACAAGCGCCTTTCCGTCCACGTCGACGAGCCGACGGCCGAAGAGCTGGCCGCCATGCCGCCCCCGCCGCCGCCCATGGTGGCCGCGGTCGCCCTCAACCCCGACGAATAGTACGGCGCGAGAACGCTGCTTCAGCAACCCGGCCGACAGGCCGGGTGGCTGGCGTAGCCGAGGCGAGAAGCGCAGCTTCGTATAGCCAGCGGCGACTCTAAGGAATCGGGCGCTTGCAGTAACCGTCCTTGTCGCAGACCTCGTCCTCGGCGCAGCCGGTCGACTCACCGGCGATCGGGCAGCCCAGGCGCTGCGTCCAGTAGCCAAGGTGGTTGCTCTGGGTGACCTCCTGGAACGGAAGCCAGATGGGAGGCTTTGACGGATCGCCGGTCGGCAGATCGCGGACGTCGATGGAGGTCAGCCAGAGCTGTGGCCGCTTGGCCGCGTCGTTTGGCGCGGCGCTGTTCTTCAGCAAGAAGCCATAGTCGATCTTCGAGCTGAAGGTGATGAAGAGGATGTTGTCGTTCGACTGCGTGTACGGCGCGAACTTGGGCCAGGTCGACGAGTGGTCGGCCAGGTGCGTGGCCTTGGCCAGCTCGTAGATGCGCCCCCCGTCCCGCGCCACCAGGCGCAGGCGGCTGCCCCACTGGCTGTAGCTGGTAACGCCCGGGCCGATGTGGGCCGACGCGAAGGCGATCCATTTCCCGTCGGGCGACCACGTCGGGTAATAGTTGAAATCGATCGGCGATTCGGGGGCGACCACGCGGGCCGCGCTGAAGGCCCCGGCCTCGTAGATGAGAACGCCGATGCTTCCGTCGCGGACGGTGTAGTCGTTGTCGGCTTTCGACGACAGGGTGACGGCGATCGATTTGCCGTCGGGCGCCCAGTCGGGATGATAGGCGGCGCGATCCGAGCCCAGCAGCGCCGGATCGACGGTGGCCAGCACCTGTCCGTCGGAGGTGTCGTGCAAGACCAGGCGCGACTGAAACACCACCAGCGCGCGGGTG
>DATLVT010000073.1:0-29726 GCA_035577105.1 Polyangia bacterium | reverse complement strand
TCGGCGGCAAAGCGCGCCGCGCGCGTCTCGAGGGCGCTGACCAGGCGGCGGGCCGTCTCGATGTCCGGCGCCAGCGTGGCCTCGCCGTCGCTTTGGCCCAGGGTGCGGCGCAGGCCGTCCTCGGTGGCGCGGTCCAGCGTCACGGCCCGCACCACGCCGTTGACGTCGGCGATCTTCGCGGTGATCTGACGGAACAGGCGACGGCGCACCTGCTCGACCAGGAACGAGGTGTCCTTGCTGCGCGGCGCCCCGTCGGCGACCGCCTCCAGGATCGAGCGCAGGTCGCGCACCGACAACCCTTCGCGCAGGATCCCGCGCACCACCCGCACGAACTCCCCCAGGGTGACGGTGCCGGGGATGACGTCCTCGACCAGCTTGGGCGCCTCCTTGCCGACACCGGCGATCAGCTCCTGAACCTCCTGGCGCCCCACCAGCTCGTGAACGTTGCGGCGGATCAGCTCGGACAGGTGGGTGGTCATCACCGACGCCGGATCGACCACGGTCATCCCTGCCCCTTCGGCGCGGGCCCGATCGGTGGGTGCGATCCACAGCGCGGCCAGGCCAAAGGCTGGCTCCTTGCCGCTGAGACCTTCCAGGCCGGGCACGTTCGGCGTGCCGCCCGACGGATCCAGGACCATCACGCGGTCGCCGTAGGCGATCCCCTTGCCCACGTCGGTGCCGCGCATGCGCACGCGGTACTCGTTCGGTTCCAGGCGCAGGTTGTCGCGCAGGTGAACGGGCGGTAGCACCACGCCCAGATCGGTGGCGATCTGCTTGCGGAGGTTGGTCACCCGGCCGGGCAGCTCGCCCCCCTTGTCCAGGTCGATGAGGCGCAGCAGGGCGTGGCCCACCTCCAGCTCGATGGCGTCGACGGTCAGAAGATCAGACATGCGCTCGGGGGCCGGCGTGGCCTTGGCGGCTTCGGCGGCGGCGTCGGCGGCGCGCTTGGCGACGGACTCGGGACGGCCGCGGAACCGGGACAGGGAGAAGGCGCCCAGCGCGAACAGCGCAAAGGGAATGGTCGGCATGCCCGGCACGATGGCCAGCGCGCCCAGCACGTAGGCGGCGTACGACAGCGTCTTGGCCTTGCCGAACACCTGGCCGGCCATCTCCAGGCCCAGGTACGAACCGGCGCCGGCGCGGGTGACCACGATGCCGGCCGCGGTCGAGACCAGCAGCGACGGCATCTGCGACACCAGGCCGTCGCCGATGGTGAGGATGGTGAATGATTCGACGGCGCCGGACAGCGACATGTGATCGCGAATGAGGCCGGCCATCAGGCCGCCCACGATGTTGATGACGGTGATGACCAGGCCGGCCACGGCGTCGCCGCGCACGAACTTGCTGGCGCCGTCCATGGAGCCGAAGAATTCGATCTCGCGCTCCAGCGCCGTCCGTCGCACCTTGGCGGCGCGTTCGTCGATGAGGCCAGCGGCCAGATCGGCGTCGATGGACATCTGCTTGCCGGGCAAGGCGTCCAGGGTGAAACGGGCCGCCACCTCGGCCACGCGGTTTGAACCGCGGGTGATGACGGTGAAGTTCACCGCCAGCAAGATCAGAAAGATGACGCTGCCGACGATGAGGCTGCCGCCGATGGCGAAGCGGCCAAAGGTCTCGATGACATCGCCGGCCGCCGCCGCGCCCTCCCCGCCCTTCAGCAAGATGAGGCGCGTGGTGGCCACGTTCAGGCCCAGGCGGAACAGCGTGGTGATCAGCAACAGCGACGGAAAGACCGAAAAGTCGAGCGGCTTCTCCAGGCTCAAGGCCACCAGGAGGATCAACACTGACACCCCGATGTTCAGGGCCAGCAGGACGTCCAGGACGAACGGCGGCAGCGGCAGGATCAGGATGGCCAGGACGCCGAGGACGGCGATGGCAAGCAGGCCCTGCCCTGTGTTCTTCTCCGACACGCTCAGCGCGCCCCCGCCGCGGATTGCTGGCGCCGCGTGACCCGGTAGACGTAGGCCAGGATGGCGGCGACCGCTTTATACGTCTCGGCAGGAACCGAACGTCCCACCTTCACCCGCTTGTACAGCAGCCGGGCCAGCGGGATGTTCTCGACGATGGGTATGCCGTTTTCGCGGGCCAGATCGCGCATCATCTCGGCCACCGCGCCCTTGCCCTTGGCGGTCACGCGGGGCGCCTTGTCCTCGTCGGCGCGATAGCGGATGGCGATGGCGATGTGGGTGGGGTTGACGACCAGGGCGTCGGCGCGTGGAACCTCGGCGCGGGCGATGCCACGGATCAGCTCGCGCAGCTTCTTGCGGCGGCGCGACTTCATGCCGGGATCACCGTCATCCTCTTTCGCGTCGCGCCTGGCTTCCGACTTGGTCATCTTCATCTGCTTGTTGAACCGCCAGCGAGTCAGTGCAATGTCCACGCCGGCCCAGAGAGCCATGACTGTCAGAACCTTGACCGCGCTGGCGGCCAGCGGGCTGAAGAGGTGGGTAAATTGCGCGTCCGGCCGGGCCAGCAGCAGCCCGGGCAGCGTCAGGAACTCGGCACGCAGGGAGGTCCAGACCGCCCACACCACTGTCATCAGCTTGACAAGCGAGATGCCGAGATCCGCCCACACCTGGCGGCTGAACAACCGGCTCAGCTTGCCGCCACCACCGCTGAACACCCGCCCGATGTCGGGCATGACCCGGTCGATCCATATCTGTCCCTTGGTCTGGAACAGATAAGCGGCCGCCCCCGCCCCCGCGGCCGCCCCGCAGGCCGTGAAGGCCAGGCCCAGCGGCCGCTGCATCAGCGGTATCAATGCCGAGATCGACGGGTTCGGCGACGACAGCCCACCGGCCGCCGCCGCCACCAGATGAATCAGCGAGTCGCGCAGCGAGCCGCCGATCGACATCAGCGCGAACGTACCGACCGCGAACCCGGCCACGGCGTTGATCTCGCGGCCCAGGGGAACCTGGCCCTTTTCGAGGGCCTCATTGAGGCGCCTCGCACTGGGGGCCTCTGTTTTGTCGTCCTGCGCCTCGTCAGACACTCACATGCCCCCGGTGAACGAGGCAGCCGCCGTGCGCGCCGCCAGCTCGGCGATGGAAGGGGCCATCATGTACAGGGCGCCGCCGCCGGCCAGGATGGTCACGGAGAACCCGATGCTGTTGACGCTGAGCTGCGGAACCGTCCGGCTGATCACGCCCAGGGCCACGTGCCCGAAGACCACGGCCACCAGCACCGGAAACGCCATGCGCACCGCCAGCGCCGTGGCGCTGATCGCCTGCGACACCACCGCGCCGGCCAGCGCTCTCATCTCGATCGGCGCCCCCGGCGGCACGGAGATCACGGAGCGACAGAGCCAGACGATCGCTTCCCGGTGGACGCCGGCCGCCAGCATGGCCGCCAGAGAAAACATGCTGAGCAACTCGGCGATGGCGGTGGAATCGGCGCCGTGAATGGGATCCAGCACCGAGCCGTAGGAGAGCCCCATCGCCACCGAGATGACCTGACCACCGGCCTGCGCCGCCGACATGGCAAAGCGCGCGCACAACCCCGCCACCAGACCCAGCGCCGTCTCCACCGCGGCCGCCGCGATCAGCGCGCCCATCCCTGTCGATCCGCGCGGCGCGAACACCGGGAACCCGGCGCCGGCGAACGCCGCGAAGGCCAGGGCCAGCGCGATCGCCATCCGCATCCGCCGCGGCACGGCGGTCATCCCGAACAGCGGCGCCGCCGAGCAGAGGGCCACCGAGCGAAACAGGATCAGCAGGAACCCGAACAGCGACGGCGTCAGGAATGCGGCATCAGAACCCACGCGAAGTAATCAATGCGAGGACCGCGCCAACACGAGCGGCGCCGGCGCGCCATTACTTCGACATGCGCTCGAGGGACATGGCCAGGTAGGTGCTGTACTTCTCCAGGATCCAGCCGCCCATGGCCCAGACGCCCAGCAACGCGACGGCCATGCGGGGGAGAAACCCGACGGCGGGATCGTTGATCTGCGTCGCCGACTGCAGGATGCCGATCACCAGGCCGACCAGCAACAGCGCCCCGATGAAGGGGCCGGCCGTCGTGGCCAGCAAGAGGAAACCTTCGTGCATCACCGAGGCGGGGAGTTCACCGTGCATCAGAAGCTCTTCACCAGCGACGAGACCACCAGGTGCCAGCCGCCGGCCAGGAGAAAGACGCCGATCTTCAGCGGCAACGAGATCATCTGCGGCGGGACCATCATCATGCCCAGCGACATCAGCACCGAGGCGATGAGGACGTCGATGAGCAGCATGGGGATGAACAGGTAAAGGCCCATGCGAAAAGCTGTCCCCAGCTCTGACACCATGAAGGCGGGGATGACCACGGTCATGGGCAGCGCATCACCGCGGGCGGGGCGCGCTTGCCCGGCGATCTCGAAGAACAACCGCAGATCGTCGTCGCGGGTCTGCTTCAACATCCAGTCGCGCAGTGGCCCCTCGCCGCGTTCGATCGCTTCGG
Organism: Polyangia bacterium; assembly: GCA_035577105.1. Lineage (GTDB taxonomy): Bacteria > Myxococcota_A > Polyangia > Fen-1088 > Fen-1088 > DATKEU01. The sequence continues at coordinate 25,292 of DATLVT010000073.1, read as the reverse complement.
CCGTGGAGATCTTGTCGTCGAGATAGGGGCCGAGGGCGTCCTTGTGCACCTTGGCGATGGTGGGGGCCATGATGAACATGGTCAGAAACAGGGACAGCCCGGCCAGGATCTGGTTGGGCGGCAGCGAGGGCGTCCCCAGCGCCTGGCGCAGGAACGACAGCACGATCATGATGCGCGTGAACGAGGTCAGCGAAAGCACCAGCGCCGACGCGAACGACAGCGCGGTGACCAGGAGGAAGATCTTCACCGCCGACGATCCGCCGCCGGTCAGCGCCATGTCGGCGCCGGTGCGCGCCGCGTGCAGCAGGGCGTCGGCCCCGCTGGTGGTGGCGCTGGCTGCGACGGGGGTGTTCACCGCACCCGCCCCGCCAGGCCCAGCGACAGCTTGTGGCGCAGCTCCTGGTCCTCGACGCTGTCTTCCAGCAGCTCTTCGAAGTTGTGAAACTCGGATTCATTGGCCGGCTTGCCGCGCCGGAACAGCCGGGCCAGCAGCCCACCCTGGGCCGGCATCGAATCGTCGACGTCGGCTTCGGGAATCAGGCCGGCGTCGGGGCTGGCCGCGCCGGTGTCGGGGAAATCGAAGTCGTCAATGGCCAGCGTCGCGTCGATGGCGGTGCTGGACGGCGCGGGCGCGGCGGCCGCGACGGGCGCGGGCGCGGCGACCGAGGCCACAGCGGCCGCGGCCAGGGAGGCAACGCTCGGCTCGACGCGCGCCTGCAGCACGGTGATGCCGGCTTCGCTGGTCCCCAGGATCATCGTCTCGCCGTTGATCTGGGCGACCACGATGGAGCGCTTGGGGCCCAGGCTGGCGGTCTCCATGATCCGCACGAAACGCGGCACGGTGGCCCGCTTGCGGGCGAAGAAGTAGGCGGCGGCCCCCAGGCCCAGCAGCAGCAGGGCGCCCAGGTAGATGCCGGCGCCGCCCCCGCCGTTGCTGGCGGCGTTGCCGACGGAAGCCGGCTCGCGAGCGGCGCTGTCGGTCTTGACGGGTGTCGACAGGGCCAGGGCCAGCGGCGCAGGCGCGGCGGCGGCAACCGGTGTCGTCACGGGCGGCAGCGGAGCCGCCCCGCGCGCCGTCACCGGCGTCGGTTTGTCCACCACCGGCACGGCCACCAGGGCCGGCGCGACCGGTTTTGCCGCAGCCACGGGACGAGCCTTGGGCTCCAGAAGCTCATCGTCGGCCGCGGTCGGCCCTTCGTTCAAACCAAGCACCGCCTTCAGTTCGCGGTTGTCGCGGTTGTCGCGGCTGGCGTCGGCGCGCCGCACGCCTGCCTCGGCCTTGCGGGCGGCCGGTGGCGGGTCGACCGGCGTCCCGGCGGTGGCGGTCAAGATCGGGGTGGCGAAGCCGGCGGGCACCGGCGGCGCCTTTGGTCGCGACGCCTCGCCGCGCGCGGCGGTGGCGGCGCTGCGGGCGCTACGGCCGGCGCCCATGGCGCTGGCGTCGCAGCCGACGAGGGCGCGCAGGCCGCTCGGCGCCTTGGTGAACTCGACCGGTCCCTGGCAGGCGCTGTTCTCACCCATGGGCACCACCAGCTCGACCTCGTGCCGGTGCCGGTGCGCGCGGATCTGCGCGGCGCCTTCGCCCCAGGAGCGGTTGTCTGCCTTGACCCGGGTGTCGCCCAGGAACAGGTAGATCTGACCGTCGGAGATCTTGGCTCTGGCCGCTTCCGGATCGACCATCGCATCGGCGGCCACCTCGACGACGACGCGTCCGTTCTCGCGCGACGCCGTGACGTCCGAGATGACGATGGGGTTGGCCACCCAGGCCAGCGACAGCAGTGATAGTGAGGAGATCATCTGGTTTCCCTTTCTCCTAGCGAAGCCGCGCGACGCGCTCGGCCTGGCTGACGATGTCGGTGATGCGGACGCCGAATTTGTCGTTGACCACCACCGCCTCGCCGCGGGCCACCAGGCGATCGTTCACCAGGATGTCCAGCGGCTCGCCGGCGATCTTGTCGAGCTCGATCACCGAGCCCGGCCCCAGCGCCAGGAGGTCCTGGATGGAGACCCGCGCCCGTCCCAGCTCGACCGACACGTCGAGAGGCACGTCCAGCAAAAGCTCGAGGCGCCGATTGGGGTCAGCGACGGTCTGGTTGGAGGGCTCGTTCGAATCCATGCTCATCTCTCCTTGCGATCAAAAGTGTCGGCCAGGCTTTGAACTGTCGGTGTGGGGGCGCGCGTCGGGACGTTTCGAACCGGCCAGGCCGTTCTCCAGGACCACCGCCATGCTGCCCCCGACCACGCGCGGCGTTCCCACCATCTTCGGGCGGCCCTGTACATAGACCGGCAACGGCGAGCTCTCGGCGGCGTCCAGCACCAGCAGGTCGCCCAGCTGCAGCTCCAGCAGTTTTGAAAAGTTGATGCGCGTCCGCCCCATCTCGACCCGCACCTGCACCCGCACCGCCTCCATCTCCTTGGCCAGCGCCGAGGCAAACCGGACGTCGACGCTGCTGCCCTGGCGGGGCGGCGAGGTCAGCGATTTCTTGACCGGCTCGACGGTGGCGTAGGGGATGGCGATCTGCAGGCGGCCGGTGGCGGCGCCGCTGATCTCGTACGAACAGAGGATGGCCAGGTCGCTGGGCGGCGCCACCATGGCCATGCGCGGATCCGATTCGAACCGGATGACCTCCGGCTTGAACGGCAACACCTCGGCCCAGGACACGGCCATCGCCTCGCAGAAGATTCCCAGCAGGTTGCGCAGGACGCGCCGCTCGACGTTGGTCAGGTCGGGGCGGATGTCGGTCATGCCCGCCTCGGGGCGCGCCTTGCGATCGCCTAGCGCGCCGGCCAGCAGCGAACGGCACAGCGTCGCCTCGACCATCAGGACGGCCAGGCCGTGCCCGGGGCCCAGCGACACGATCCAGACGGTGTTGCCGGGGCCGAACAGGGCGGCCACGTCGGAGAATTTCATCAGGGTCGACGCGCTGGGGGCGGCGCGCAGATCCAGGCGGGTGCGCCCGCCCAGGTTGCTGCCGAAGACCGAGGCGATGCGGTCGTTGATCGAATCCAGCGTCGGCATCTGGCCGCGGATGATGCGGTCCTGGCTGGTCAGGTCGTACGGGACAACGGGGATGTCGGCCGCCTCGCCTTTTTCGGCGCCGACGCGGCCATCCTGGATGGCCGCCATCAGGGCGTCGACTTCGCTTTGGTCCAGGGGTGAGGTCATGGTCGGCGTGTTTCCAGCGTGCTTGCTTGGGCGATTGCTATTGAATGATGAAGTCGGTGATGAAGACGTTGCTGATGCGCTTGCCGGGGACGATCTCCTCCAGGCGTTTGAGCAGCGCGTTCTTCATGTCGCGCAGGCCATCGCTGCCACGCAGCTCCTCCGCGGTGCGGTCGGTCAGGTAGCCGAGGACGGCGTCGCGGATGGGCGCGGTGCGCTTCTCGACAACGGCCTTGGCCGGCTCGTCGGCCAGCTCCAGCTCCAACGACATGTGGGCGTATCGCTCCACGTCGTTCGATTTCAGCTGGACGGTGAAGTTGTCGAAGCGAACGGTGGGACCGACGGCGCCTTCGTCCTTGCCGTGCCCGCCCTTCTCCTCAGAGCCGTGCTCTGACTTTTCGTGCTTCTCCTCTTTGCCTTCGGCGGCGTCGGCATGTGCCGACGGCTTCTTCATGACGAAGACCAGAACGCCCACCATCAGCGCCGTGTTGATAATGAGAATGAGAGGAAGAATCTTGTTCATCCCTCCCCCTTTTGCGGGCGCTTCCACCGCCGGTGCGGATTCTTCTGTGTCGGCCATCTGTCATGCCTCCGTTGTATCCGACACGTAAAGCAAGGGCCGTACCGGATCGGGAAGGCGCCAACACGGGGTCATCGCGTCAGCGGCCCGTCAGGACGGTGACGCCGGGTTCATCTGCGTCACACAAGTGACGGGGGGAGCGATCACTCTAATGAGGATGACCAGCATCTAAGGTTTTCGCCGCGCCCTACCGAAGAATCCCTTCGCGATGGCAGCCGATCCCAACGGTTCACGACCAGGCCTCTCCACAGCCGCTGCCGCCGCGACCGCCGGGCGTGCCACGGGTACCTTTGCCACCACGGGAGCGCGATCGACGCAGACCATCTCGATCGCGCAGACCGCGCCGCTGCGCATCGACCACCTGGCGGACAACATCTTCAACGACACCAAGGCCCTGCGCCGGTCGTTGCCCGACGTGGCCGCCGAGGCGCTGGAGCTGTGCAGTCGGTCCAGCGCCGACGCCGCCGCCATGGAAAAGACCTTGGCGCGCGATCCTTTCATCAGCGCGCAGGTCATCTCCATCGCCAACTCGGCGCTGTTTTCTCCCAAGATGCCCATCCTGGGCGTGCGCGACGCCGTGGTGCGCATCGGCCTTGATGCCCTGCGCGACGTGGTGCTGATGGTGGTGACGAATTCGACGATGTTCCGCGTGCGCGGCTTCGAGGCGCGCGTCGAGGTTCTCCGCCGCAGCATGCTGGCGTCAGCGTCGGCGGCCCGGCAGCTGGCCAAGGCGGTGCGGGTCGAGTCCGAATATGGATTTCTGGCCGGCCTGCTGCACAACATCGGCGAGCTGGTGCTGCTGGAGCGCTGCGTTCACGAGGGGATCCTGACGCCGGGCATGCTGGACGATCCGAACGACGGACCGATGCTGCGCGACCGCTTGCACGCGCACCACGCGCGCGTGGGCGCCGCCCTGTGCCGCGCCTGGAAGCTCCCCGCCGGCGTCATCGAGGCCGCAGAGTTTCACCACGACTACGCCGCCGGTGGAAAGAAGCGCTTTGCCGCGCAGCTGATCGCCGCCGCCGACGCCATCGCCGAATACGCCCTCCCCGGCTCGCAAGCACCCGATCCCAGCACGGTCGCCGCCGTGCAGGCGTTGAACCTGCCGCCCGAGCAACTGACCGGCGTCATCAGCGTCGTGAAGAGCGAGCTGCCGGGACTGTTCTCGACCGGATCGACCGCGCAACCGCGCTGAGCGGGTTCACGGACTTCCGGCGCTAGAAGCCAATACGCCGCATCACGAGCCGCGGCAGTGATCGGATGACCAGCATGATCAGCGCCCAGATTGCGGGCGCGTAGACCACCGGCGTTCCGCGATCAAGCGCCTTCACCACGCTGGCGGCGACGCCCTCGGCTGTCCCCGCGAAGGGGGGCGTCTTCAGGCCCTCGGTCATGCCGGTCTTCACGAAGCCGGGCTTGACGCAGATGGTGCGCAGGCCGGCGGCGCGGAACTTGAAATCCAGGCCGTCCAGATAGTGGGTCAGCCCGGCCTTGGCGGCGCCGTACAGGATCACCGGCTTGCGCCCCCGTTCCCCCGCCACCGAGCTGAACACGCACAGCGTGCCGCCCCCGCGCGACAGCAGCCGGCGGCGCACCTCCTCGCAGAAGACCACGGTGTTGGCGAAGTCCACCGTCAGCAGGCGGCGGGTCAACATCAGGTCGCCCTCCAGGCGATCCTGGGTGGCGAACAGCCCGGCCGTGACGACGACGGTGTCGAACCCGCCCAGCGCCGCGTCGGCCTCGTCCAGGGCGCGGGCAAAACCGTCGGGGTTCTCCAGATCGCAGGCCGCGAACCCGATCGGTGTCGGCATCGCTGTCGCCGTCGCCGCGCGACCCGCCTCCGTGGCGCCGGCCCGCGCCTGCAGATCCTGCGCGCTGCGCTCCAGATCGGCGCGATCACGACCGAGCAGGAACACCCGATCCCCGCGCGTCACCAGCTGCCGGGCCAGGGCCCGCCCCATCCCCTTGGTTCCGCCCAGCACCACCGCCTTCACGGTCTGTCCCCGAACAGGCGCACCGACTGGGCGCTGCGAAATTTTCCTTCGGGATCCCACTTCCGACGGATGGCCAGCCATTCGTCCAGGCGCGGCTCCATGGCCCGAAAATGTTCGGGACGGGTCAAGGCGTCCTTGGTCAGATAGATGCGCCCGCCTTCCTTGATCACCTGCTCGTTCAACGCGTCGATCAGCTGCTGGGTGTCGTCGCGCACGGCGATGTCGAGGGCGATGGAGATTCCAGGCTTGGGAAATGACAGCAGGCCCAGTCCCTCCGGCCCGCAATCCTTGATCACGCACAGAAACGAGGCGCCCCCGCGCGAGACCAGCAGCTCGATGAACCGGCGCGCGGCGCCCCGCCCGGCCGACTCGGGCAGCACGCACTGGTGCTGGGTCATGCCGCGCTTGCCATAGATGCGGTTCCAGTTGCGAAGGGCATCCAGTGGGTAGAAATACGTCTCCGGGTGAACGATGCCGCGTTTGTGGCGACGCAGGTGCCGCCAGTACAGCACCGGGTTCATCATCTTGACCGACAGGCGCCCCATCGCGAACGAGGGCAGGTTGAACGGCACCGACAAGCGCCCCTTGGGGTGCGGCGGCTTGGCCGGCGCCTCCGACGGTTCAGCCCAGCGGCCCTTGAACAGCGTGCCGCGCCCCAGCCGCTTGCCGCCCGACGTGCAATCGATCCACCCGACGGTCATGGGCCAGCGCGGGCCCGCCTCTTTCAAGCCGTGGATGAACTGATCGATGTCGCTGATCCGTTCGCTCTCGCAATAGATCCAGGGCGACGGCACCCGGGCCAGGCGAAAGCCGACCTCGAGAATGTGGCCGGTCAGCCCCATGCCGCCCAGGGTGGCCCGGAACAGATCACGCTCCACCATCGGAGAGCAGGTCACCAACCGACCGTCAGCCACGCGCAAGGTCAGCTCGGTGACGTGGGCGCCAAAGCAGCCTTCCCGGTGATGGTTCTTGCCGTGAATGTCGGCGGCCACCATCCCACCCAGCGTCACGTACTGCGTGCCGGGCGTCACCGGCGTGAAGAACCCCTGCGGCAAGAAGACCCGGAACATGTCGCGCAGGGAGAGACCCGCCTCGGCGCGGATGTACCCGGTCTGCGGATCGAAGGCCAGGATCCGATCGGCCAGCGTGCTGTTGGCGACCTCCTGATCCCCGCGCGCCGGCAGCGACGAATCGCCGTACGAACGGCCCAGGCCCCGCGAAAGAGGACGGTCCAGTGTCAGGCGGGCCAGATCCTCGGAGCGCACCTCGCGCCCCGGCAGGACCGGCGAGCGTCCCCAACCCGAAAGCATCGATGTCGTCGTTCCGTTCAAGCTGGACTGAATCTACCAGCTTGGGCGACGGTGTCCTATGGTTGCGGCGCGCCCTTACGGCCGCTCGCCATCGGGGACCAACGTCACCACCATCTCGACGCGGCGGTTGGCCTCTCGCCCGGCGGCGTCGGTGTTCGCCGCGATGGGACGGGTCGATCCGTAACCGGCGGCGCCCAGCAGCTTGCCGTCCATGCGGTGCGCCCCCTGGACGTACGCCGCCACGGCGGCGGCCCGCGAGGTCGACAGCTCCCAGTTGTCGCGAAAACGGTTGCCGCTGACGCGGGTGTCGTCGGTGTGGCCTTCCACGCGCAGGGGCAATCCCAGGCCCACCAGCTCGTCGGCGATGACGTCCAGCACCGGGATCATCTCCGGGCGAATGGCTGCCTGCGACGGATCGAAGAAGTGCGACGCTGACAGACGCACCGTCAGGTGGTCGTGTTCGATGTCGACCTGGACCGCGGCCTTTTCGGGACGAAGCTGCAGGTACCGGCTGAGCCGCTTGTCGATGCGCTTGCGAACCAGTTCGGCGGCGGCGCGCTGGCGCGTCTTGGGCACGTCGTTGACGCCGCCCCGGGTCTCCTTGCACTTGCCGCCCTCGGTGGGCGGGCCTTCGAAGATGGGCATCTTGTCGATGCCGCCCGTGCCCTGAAAATGCAGCGCGAACTTGATCGACTGCACCACGGTGGCCATTTTCTTGTTGTCGACGCGGCTGATCGAATACATGACCACGAAGAAGGCGAACAGCAGCGTGATGAAGTCGGCGTACGAGACCAGCCACCGCTCGTGGTTCTCGTGCTCTTCTTCGTGCTTTTTCTTGGCCATGCCCTACTTCTTCCCCTTGTCGTCGCCGTGGCTGGCGTGACCACCGGCGTATGCGGCCAGCTTTTCCTCCAGGACGCGCGGGTTGAGGCCGGCCTGAATCGACAGCACGCCCTCGGCGATGATGGTCTTGCGCTCGCGCTCCAGGACCAGCTTTCGCTTCAGCTTGTTGGCCAGCGGCAGGAACAGAAGGTTGGCGATGCCGACGCCGTACACCGTGGCGACGAAGGCGGTGGCGATGCCGCCGCCCAGCTTTGACGGATCGGACAGGTTCTCCATGACGTGGATGAGGCCCAGCACGGCGCCCAGGATGCCGACCGTGGGGGCGAAGCCGCCCGCCGATTCGTAGACCTTGGCGCCCACCACGCCCTCCTCAAATTCCGCGTGCACCTGCGCCTCCAGCGAATCGCGGGCCACCGCCGCGTCAACGCCGTCGACCAGGAAGCCGACCGCCCGTTTCAAGAAGGGATCTTTGATCTCTGCCAGGCGCTGCTCCAGGGCCAGCACGCCCTCGCGGCGCGCCACCCCGGCCAGATCGACGATCTGCTTGATCAGCTCGGGGATGTCGCTCTTCTTGTTCTTGAACGCCTCTTTCCCCATCTTGAGGCCACGCACGAAGTCCGGCAGCGGAAACGCCACCGCGACCGCGCCGATGGTGCCGCCGATGACGATGATGGCCGCCGTGGCCTGCATCAACGACCCGGCATGCCCACCCTCCAGCGCCTGCCCACCCAGGATGCAAGCGATGGCGAAGACGATCCCGCCTACTGACGTAATGTCCATTATGAACCTTCGCTCTCGGTGTCGGCGCCGTCGGCGGCGATGCCGCCGCCCAGCGAGGCAGCGACATCATGTTGATCCGCGCGCACACCCGGTCCCTGCAGGACGCGGTGGCGAAAAGCAGCGGCCCGGTCAACGACCTCTTCCACCGACTCCTTGACCATGATCCGATCGCCGGTCGTCAGCGTGATGACCGTGTCGGGCGTCTTTTCGACGGTGACGATGAGATCGGTGTTGATCACCACCTCGCCGCCCACCAGTCGTGTCAGAAAAATCATCCGGTTACCCATACCTATCCAAGCATTGCTTCCATCGGCGGTTCCCCGCCGAACCCTTAAGCCCCGGAACCCGCGGAGGGGAGAGCACCCTCCCCTCCGCTTTTCATCACGTCTTTGCCCACCAACTCCGTCCCGCAAAGCGAGCGCAGCGAGCGAGCCACCCGCTACGACCGCCAGAGCGAGCGCAGCGAGCGAGTCTTTCCCCGGGAGGCGCGGCTCTGCCGCGCCGGCGCGCTCCACCCACACCCAGGGGGGGGCCCGCGGGGGGGGGCAGCAGCACCCACCCGCGCAGCGAGCGCCAGCGAGCGGTTATCGTTTGATGTTCATCAACTCGACCAGCAGCGCGTCGGCCGTGGTGACCGTCTTGCCGTTGGCCTGGTACGCCCGCTGCGCGCTGATCATGCGCACAAACTCGTTCGCCAGATCGACGTTGGACAGCTCCAGCGCCCCGGAGGCGAGGCTGCCCCGACCGCCGGTCGACGGACCACCCAGCGTGGCCTGCCCGGACTGCGGGTTGGTGGCGAACAGGTTGCCACCCACCCGATCCATCTTGTCGGGGGCCTGCATGACCGCGGTGGCGATCTGACCCAGGACCCGCGTCTGGCCGTTGGTGAACGCGCCGTTGATCTTTCCTTCGTTGTCGATGGAAAGGTGCGACAGCGAACCAGCGGCGAAACCGTCCTGGCTCATCTTCGACGTCCCCGACGGGCTGGAGAACTGGGTGACACCCAGAAGTCCGGTCCCCGGGGGCACGGCGCCCGTGCCATCGCCGAAGTTCAGGTTGATGGCCTGGGCGGCGGTCATGTTGGGGAAGGTGGCGCTGATGGCGCCCGTCGACGCCGTCAACGTGCCGGTGCCGGCCGGATCGAAGGTCAGCGTCCCGGTGCCCACCGGGGCAGCGACGCCCGCGGTCAGCGCGTTCCAGCTCCAGGTGTTGGCCGCCGTCTTGGTGTAATAGACGTCGACCTGGTGGGCCGCCCCCGAGACGTCAAAGACGGTGACGCTGTTCGAGAAGTTCGAGGTCGTGCCGGGGTTGGCCGGATCGAACGGGGCCGCGATGACGGGAGCCTCGGCGTCCAGGTTGGCCTGGACACTGACCGACGTCGTCGCTGCCGGAGGCGACATGGAGTTTCCGACCTTCAGATCGCCGGTCGACGTGGACAGCTTGCCGGTGGCGTCAGCCACGTAACCCTGGACGGTGAGGCCTTCCAGGTTGACCAGGTTGCCGGTGTTGTCGACGGTGAACTGTCCGTTGCGCGTGTAAAACGAACCGGACTCTCCGTTGTGCGATCCCTTGACGGCAAAGTAGCCGTTGCCCTGGATGGCGATGTCGGTGGCCAGGCCGGTGTTCGACAGCGCCCCCTGGGTGATGATCCGCTGGATCGATTCCAGCTGAACACCCAGGCCGACCTGGGACATCCCGCTGCCGGCGCCGATCATCTGTTGCGCCATGGCGTCCGCGAAAGCGGCGCGGCTGGCCTTGAAGCCGACGGTGTTCGAGTTTGCGATGTTGTCGCCAATCACCGACAGATCGGTGCTGCTGGCGTCGAGGCCCGTGGCCCCCGTGTACATGGACGATATGAGACTCATTGCGTGCTCCTTTCACTGATTGACGTGATGTCTGACATTTTGATTTGGGTTCCGTTGACACTGAGCTGGGGAATTCCGTTGGTGTACGTGACACCGGTGACCGCACCCTTCGCGTGCAGGTCGGTGGCGACCGACGCGCCGGATGAGTCGGTGGCGACGACCTTCATGGTGTAGGTGCCGCCTGGCTGGGCCGTGCCCGCGTCGTTCTTGCCGTCCCAGATGATCTGGATGGGGCCGGCGTCCTGCGCGCCCAGGTTCAGCGTGCGGACCAGGTGGCCGCTGCTGTCCAGGATGGTGGCGGTGACCGTGGCGGCATTGCCCGCCAGCGTTCCTTGCGACACCGTGGACAATCCCTGCTGGTGATCCAGCGAATCGGTCTTGTACTCGACGTCCTTGCCGATGAAGTTGACGTACTGGGTCTGGGTGTTGTTGGCCTGGGCCAGCAGCAACGTGTCCAGGCGGGTGTTGGTCCCTTGCGCCGCCTCCAGCGACGAGAACTGCGCCAGCTGGGCCACGAACTGGCCGTTGTCGGTGGGCGCCGTGGGATCCTGATTGGCCATCTGGGCCATCAGCAGCTTGAGAAAGTCGTCTTTGCCCAGATTGCTCTTCCCGATGGGATCGGCCGTGGTGGGCGCGATGTCGGGAGCGTTGCTGATTCCGGGGATGGCGGCAGGCATGGTCATTCTCCTTATGCGGTCACGTGCAGACGGCCACCGAGCGTGACGGCCGAGGCCGAGGCGCGGTTGGTGGAAACAGGGATGGCGCGCGATGGGTCCGAAACCGCTGCGGGCGTCGGCGCGCTGTCGCGACGATCGGACTCCAGCTGGCCGTCGCGCGGCGTCGACTGGCCCGATTCGAATCCGCCCAGGGACAGACCCTCGCTGGCCAGGGCGATGCGCAGCTCTTGCGGGCGGATCTCCAGCGTCTGGGCGGCGGTGCCTTCAAAGCGCACGTCCGCGACGCCGTCCTTGATGCGCAGGTGCAAGGTGATCTCGCCGGCCGCGCCGGCGTCCAGCGACACGCGCGCGGTGTCGTTCATCAGCGCGCCGTGCAGCGAGGGATCTTCCGCGGCCTGGGCCCAGAAGGTGCCGGCCGGGGTCGCCACGGGCGCCGCCTCGAACAGCGCGGGCAGATGCGCGCCGGGCGACAGGCTCAGAGACTGTGACGACAGGTGAGCGCCCAGCGTCCCGGCGTCGACGGTGATCGGTTTGGCGGCGGCCAGCGCCTCGGGCAGCAGAGGAAGGGGCGCCACCGCGCCGGCGGAGTGCGGGGTGCCCTTGGCGGTGGTCATGTCGGACTCGTGGGCGGCCCGGGCGGAGGCGGCAGCGCGCGCTGTCCCCGGCGTGGCAGCGCCGTCGGCGGCTGAGGCGGGCGCGTGCGACCTGGCGGAAGCGGCGTGCGCTGCCCCCTTGTCGTGGGGCGCGGCGGCCACCGTCGAAAACCCGGGCAGCGAAGCCGTCCCCGCGGCGTCGCTGGTGAACCGAGGATCGGCGGCGGCCAGCGAGCCGGTCAGCGGGCCGGTCAGCGGGCCGGTCTTGGCGACGGCGGCGCAGCCGGTGGCAGTGCTGGGGTTTCCGCTGCTGCGTGGGTTGGCCTCGGCCATCGACGCGGCGAAGGCGGCGGCCAGCGGGTTGCTCTGAGGGGCATGCTCGGGGGAGGCGCTGGCGAACGCGCTGGCGGCAGAAGCGGAAGGAGAAGCGGATTCGGATCCTGACGCAGGCTTTTCTTCGGAAGACGACGCCTGATCGTGATCGGAGTCAGGCGCCTCTGATCTGTCAGCGGGCGGCTGGGTGGGCCGACCGAAGCGCGACAGCAGCGACCTGGCCTCGTCCTTGACCTTGACCTGGGCCTCGGCCGCGACACGAGGCGAATCGTTCATCGTCTTTTCGATCTTTTCGCCGCCCTTATCAGTGGCGAAGAGCGAGCCGATAGATCCTGTTGAAGGCAGCGTGGGCGCCGCGGGCGCGAGAACGGACCGGAACCGGTCCTGGGGCGAAGCCTGACCTTTCGCGGCCGGCGAAACAAAAGAAACCGGCGTCCGTCCCGCGTGCCCCGGGGAAGGAGGGACCGGCGCAGCCGGCGACGCGCCCAAAGGCGGCGACACCGAAGGCGGCGACACCGAGGGCGGCGAAACTGCAAGCGGCGAAACTGCAGGCGGCGAAACCGTTGAACCGGGCGAACCGGCCAGGGCGGGCGGCAGCGCCGCTGCGGTCGCCTTGCCGGCAACGAACGACCGCGGTGACGAGGGGAGGCGTCCCTCGGGTTTCGCCAGCAGCACCGCCGCGGCGACGTTGTCGGCGCGCGCCGCTGGCGCGCGCAGCCCGGCGACCGCGGTGTCGCCTGCCAGCGCGTGGATCGCTGCCGTCGCGGCGCCACCAGATTCTACCGTCGACGTCGCGGCCTTGACGCTGAACTGTCCCGCGGGCGGAGCGGCGCCCCCGCTCACCGGCGCCGCTGCGTATCGCGTCGGTACCGCCGCCTTCTGAGCGGACGATGCCGCTGCGGTCGCCGGGGGGTTCTCGCTGAACCAGCGGCTGCCAGCGCCCTGAGGCACCGGGCGTGACGGCTCGGCCGCCTTCTCCGCATGGGTCGCCGTCACCGGCAAGTCGTTCAGAGCGGCAGGCTGTGGATGGACTCCCTCGCCGCCAACAACAGCTCTCTCTACCCGTCGCGGGAGGGCCAACCCGTCATGGGTCACAGAGACCTCTTCCTTTTTGCCCGCGAGAGACAGCCCTTCGCCGGCAACAGAGGCTCCTTCTCTCTTCTGCGGAGGAGACAGCCCTTCGCCGGCGACAAGAGCGCCCTCTGCCCCTTGCTTGCGCGGCACTCCGGACACCTCGACGGAAGCTCTTTCCCCTGTTTGCGGAAGCCGCGGTCCCTGGCCGCCAGCAAGGACGTCCTGCGCCCCCTCCTTCAGCGACCGCCCGTTGCCACCAATGGGACCTCCCGGTTGTGCCCCCGGGGTAAGCCGCGGTCCCTCACCGCCAGCTACAACAACATTTTTCTCGCTCACTCGCGGAAGACGCGCTTCTTCGCCGGCGGCACGGGAAGAGCCTCGTACCCCCGCTCGCGGAAGCCGCGTTCCTTCGCTGGCGAGACCAACAGAAGCTCCCGCTCCCGGTCGCGGCGGCCGCGGTGATTCACCGGCAACACCAACAGCATGTCCTGCTCCCGCGGCCGCAAGCCGCGGTCCTTCGCCGACAACTCCAACAGGGTCTCTTTCATCTGCTCGCGGAGGCGGCGATCCTGCGCCGGCAACTCCAGCAAGCTCGCGCTCACTCGCTCGCGGAGGCGGCGATCCTGCACCGGCAACTCCAACAGAGTTTCTCTCACCCGCGCGCGCCAGCCGCGGTCGTTCGCCGGCAACGTCAGCAGACCTTCCGGCTCTCGCTTGCGGCAGCTGCGGTCCTTCGCCGGCAATTCCCACGACATCTCCCTTTTCCACTCGCGGGAGAGGGCCGGGGTGAGGGCCTGCCGCCGAGGTCGCCGGCTTTCCAGGAGGCGCGCCTACCGCCGACCCCGGCCGGGACGTGGCATCGCTCGCAGACTTGCGCGCCTCTCCCAGCCCCGGACCGGTCGCTTCGGCCAGCGCGCTGGCAAAATCGCCGGCCTTGCCCTTGGCGGCGGCGACGTCTCGTCCGGCGTGAATCCCGCCCTCGGCGCCCGTGACGACAGACCGCCGCGTTCCGGCCAGCATCAATGGTAGAGCCACCGGGGTCTTCATCGCTTTCGCTCCAGTCGTCCGCGCAGGGCGATCTCCGCGGCCAGCTCGGCGGCCAGCTCTGGTTTCAGGAGACCCATGACCTTGCCGGCGTCGGCGGACGGCATCCGCTGCAGGATGTCGGCCGCCAGCTTGCGATCCATGTGCGCGACGATCGGCGCCGCCTGCTCGGGCTTCATTCCACGCATGGCCTTGGCCACCACGTCCATCGGCGTGGGAACCTTCTTGCCCCCCTCGCCTTCGGCGGCCGCCGTATCGGCGCCGGCCAGCATCGCTTCCATGCGGGCGGTGTCCTGGCGCAACGCCTCGCGCGCGTTGTTCACCTCGGCCGCCATCTTGCTCAGCGATTCACGATCCGACCGCGGTCCGCCGTGCTCGCCGCCGCCGCTGGCGCCGCCCCGTCTCTTGATCTCCTCGTGCAATGCCCCGATCCGCAGCGGTGGCGGCGAAGACTCCGGTTCAGACACCGTGCTGGCCGCCGCCGCGTCCAGGCTCTTGTCGTTGACCGCCTTCTTGACCTTCTGCGCGCTGGCCGCGTCCTTGGACAGCTTCTCGGCCAGCCGATCGACGGGCTTGCCGTCCGCCCCTTCGACCTTGGGCTTCTCGGCAGCCGGTTTCTCTGTCGATTTCTCTGTCGCCTTTTCCGTCGATTTCTCCGGTGCCTTCTCGGCCGATTTTTCCTCGGCCGTCGCACCCACTGCCGGCCACAGCATCACCACCAGCAAGGCCAGCGAGCCCAGCGACGTCAGCCGCGTGACGCGCACCCCACGCCTAAACACGCGCCACCTCCGCACCGTCCAGCGCCGCCTTCAACCCGGTCAGCGTCTCGTCGAACGTGAAGCGCGCGTTCGGCTCCTGGCGAAACAGCGCATTGACAGAGTTGATGCTGCGCAGGGCCCGGTCGACGCGCGGGTTGGTCCCCGTCACGTACGCCCCGACCTCGATCAGATCGGCCGACTCGCGGTACGTCGACAGCACCTCACGCGCCTCCCGGGCCAGCCGGTTGTGGTCGGCGCTGACGATGTCGGTCATGACCCGGCTGACGCTGGCCAGGACGTCGATGGCCGGGAAGTGTCCGGCGTTGGCCAGCTTGCGCGACAGCACGACGTGTCCGTCCAGCGCCGCCCGCGCCGCGTCCGCCACCGGATCGGACATGTCGTCCCCGCCTTCGGCCAGGACGGTGTACATGGCGGTGATGCTGCCCTCGCCGCTGTCGTTGCCGGCCCGCTCCACCAGGCGCGGCAAGGCCGCGAACACCGACGGAGGATAGCCGCGCGACGTGGGCGGCTCGCCGGCGGCCAGGCCGATCTCTCGCTGCGCCATGGCCACGCGGGACAGTGAATCGAGAAGCAGCAGGACCTTCTTGCCCCGCCCGCGAAAATATTCAGCGACCGACGTGGCGGCCATGGCGGCGCGCACGCGCACCAGCGGCGATTCGTCCGCCGTGGCCACCACCACCACCGAACGGGCCAGGCCCTGCGGTCCCAGATCGCGCTCGACGAATTCGCGAACCTCGCGACCACGCTCGCCGATCAGCCCCACGACGATGATGTCGGCGCTGGCGCTGCGGGCCATCATTCCCAGCAGGACGCTCTTGCCGACGCCGGGGCCGGCCATGATTCCCACGCGCTGGCCTTCGCCGCAGGTGAGGCAGGCGTCCATCGCGCGGATCCCCAGCAGCAGCGGGCGCGAGATGCGGCGCCGGGCCATGGCGTGCGGCGGCGAAGCGTTCAGCGGGATGCTCTTGTTCAGGGTCAGGGCCGGTCCACCGTCGACGGGCCGCATGGCCGCGTCCACGATGCGACCCAGCAGAGCCTCGCCCACCGGCATCTCGGCGGCGCTGGCGCGCGGCCACACCGGGCAGCCTTCGCCGATGCCGGCCAGCTCGCCGAAGGGCATCAGCAGCGCCCGCGAGCGCGAGAACCCGACCACCTCGGCGCTGATCAGCTTGCCGGCGCCGGTCTCGATCACGCACGCCGTGCCCACCGCCACCCCGGGCAGCATCGCCTCGACGATGATCCCGGAGGCCCGGGTCACCTTGCCCGAGACCACCATCGAATCCGTCTCGGCCAGCGCCTTGCGCACCCGCTCGACCAGCTGGCGATTGGGCGTCACCTTGCGCGCCGCCGGCTGGGTCCTGTTTGCGCCGGGGATCGGCGGCGCGGTCAGCATCTCGCCCGCCTCCACGCCGGCGCCTTCCTGTGGGTCGCCGTCGTCGCCCAGGGTCTCCACCCGCGCGGCGATGTCCTCCAGCGCGCCCGCGATCTGGGTCTCCGGGCTGTCGCCCGTCCGTTCGCCGGCGGTCACGGCTGCTCCGGGGGTTCGGCCAGGGCGCCGTTGACGATCCGTCGCACCTCGTCGAGGCGCGTGGCCAGGCGGCCGTCAACCGTGCCGTGTTCGCCGTCGACGATGCAGTCGCCCGGCGACAGGGTGGCGTCCGCCAGGACCTCGACCTTGACGATGGCCAGACCGGTCAGCGGCCCGCTGCCGGCGGCGCCCTCGACGGCGGCGGCGTCGCGGGGACACAGCCGTACGACGATCTTGCGCGTCTCGCCCAGGCGGCGCACCGCCGAGCGGACCAGCGAGAACAGCGCCGCGGTCCCCGCCTCCAGCTCTTTTTCCAGGATGCGCCGGGCGATCACCACGGCGATCTCCACCACGTCGGCTTCGGTCTGCTCGCCGATGCGCACCGATTCGGCGCGCAGCTCGGACACGGCCTGGGCCAGGCGCGCGGCGAACTCTGGCCCTGGCTGGGGGGGCGGCGGCGGCAACGGCGGCGCCAGCGGCTCGATGCCGGCGGACAGCTCGCTGCGCTGGACCGATCGCGGGTTGGGCGGTGTCTCCAGCAAGGGGACCACGCGCCGCTGTCCGGTCAGCGAGCCGCGCGAACCGAACGTCGCTTCGGACACGGTGGCGCGGGCTCCGACCAGGAACTGCGGCGACCGCGGGACCGACGATGATGACGACTTCAACGGCACGTCACACCATCTTGTCCGCCGGGCTGACGACGGTGATCCGTCCTTGCTCGGCCAGGGTGAAGGCGATCTTGACCAGCTCGCCCTGCGCCAGATCGACGTCGGACAGCTTGACCGGACCCATCGCGCTGATGTCGTCGGACAGCATCTGCGCCGCGCGCGACGACATGTTCTTGAGAATCTTGTCCTTGACCGCCGTCGAGGCGCCCTTGAGGGCGATGCCCAGCCGGCTGGTGTCGACCTCGCGCAGGAAGGTCTGGATGTCGCGATCCGACAGATTGACCAGGTCCTGAAAGGTGAACAGCTTGGTGCGCAGATCGGCGGCCAGCTCCGGATCTTCTTTTTCGATCTCCTGCACCGCCTCCGTCTGCTGGGCGGCCGGGCTGCGGCGCAGCAACTCGACCGCGGCGCCCTTGCCGTCGAACCGGCGCATGCCGCTGGCGATCGACGCCTTCAGTTCGGCCGACAGACCGTTGCCCACCTCGCGCAGGACCTCGGGGGCGACACCTTCCAGCGTGGCCAGGCGGCGTAACACCTGAGGCCGCTGTCCCTCCGGGATCAACTTCATCACCGCCGCCGCCCGTGTCGGATCTATGGCGCCCAGGACCAGCGCCACCGTCTGCGGCTGCTCGCGTGACAGAATCATGGCCAGCGCCTCCGGATCGGCCTGCGCCGCCGGGCCCAGCATCTCGTCCACCTGCACCGGCGGCGCCGAGCCGTCGAAGGCGCGTCGGGTGATGTCGGTGCCCAGCACCTGCTCGGAGATCTCGCGCAGCAGCCGGTCGCCGGCCGCCGTGTCGCCGCCCACCACGCCCAGGGCGGTGATGAACTCGGACAGCGCCATCGGCACCGCGTCCGGGTTGGTGCGAATCTCGCGGGCGCCCGCGGCAATCCGCCGCACCGACGCCTCGTCGAGGTGCTGAAAGATGGAGGCCGCCAGATCCGCTCCCAGCCCCAGCAGCAGCGCGGCCGCGCGGGCCGCACCGGTTCCCAGTCTGTCTTTGTCGTATGTCATTGCACTAGGCACGCTTTGCCTCGTCGTTGTCCGCATTGATCCATGCTCGCAAGAGATGTGCCGCTCGCTGCGGGTCAACCGCCGCCAGTTCTCTGGCGCGGTCACGAACCTGCGCGTTGGGATCACCCTTGGCCGGCAGACCCACCGCCGCCGGCGACCCGGACAGCGAACCGCCGTTGGCCGCCATGGCCGCCTCGATCTCGGCGATCTTGGCGCCCGGCTTCAGCAGGGCCGCGGCCGAGTAGGTCCCGGCCAGAGGAGCGCCGCGCCCCTTCATCTTCAGCACGGCGACGGCCACCAGCAACAACAGCAAGAAACCACCCGCCAGCTGGGCCAGGCGCATGATGCGCGGCTGCGCCCACAGCGGTTCGCGCGGCACCTCTTCACCGGCCGGCGGCTTGGTGAAGGCCGAGCTGGAGATCTGGAACTGATCGCCGCGCTTGGCGTCGAAGCCGACCGCGCTCTTGGCCAGGTCGGCCAGGCGGGCCACCTCGGCCTCGGGACGGGGCTTGCCAGCCGGCGTCTCCAGCAACACCGCCACCGACAGTCGCTTGAGGCGCGGGCCGCGCGACACGGTGTGCGTGATGGTCTTGCTGATCTCGAAGTTGCGGGTCTCGTCCTCGCGCAGTGACGAACCTTTGTTGGCGCCGCCGCCGCCGGGCACACCGGCGCCCGGGACGTTCGCCGCCGCGCCGGCCACGCCGGCCGCCGCCGCGCTGTCCTGCATGGTCTGCTCGTTGGTCTTGTGCTCGCTGCGCACCGCCGCCGAATCCGGGTCGTACGAATCCGCCGTGGTCTCGACGTCGGCGTTGTCAAAGGCAGCCGACACCTTGGCGATCACCGCGCCCTGGCCCACCGCCGGCTCCAGCAGGTCGGAGATGCGCTGCTCAAGGGCGTGCTCCATCTCGTGCTGCTGGGTGGCCGCCTTGGAATCGGCGGAGCTGTCGCCCGCCAGCACGCTGCCGCGCCCGTCCATCACCGTCACGTTGTCGGGGTTGAGCCCGGCCACCGCCGACGAGACCAGGTGGCGCACGCCCGACAGCTCCTTGTCGGCCATGGTGCGCCCCGGCTGCAGATTCAAGACAACCGCCGCCGACGCCTTCCGATCGTCGTCGCGATAAAGGCCCTTCTCCGGCAGCGTGATGTGCACGCGCGCAGAGCGCACGGCGGCCAGACGTCCGATGGTCCGTCCCAGCTCGCCCTCGGTGGCCCGGCGCAGGTTCACCCGCTGGGTGAAGTCCGAGACGCCCAGGTCACCACGATCGAAGATCTCGAACCCGACGCCGCCGCCCCGGGGCAGCCCCGACGCCGCCAGCAACAGGCGCGCGTCGTAGACCTGCGTGGCCGGCACCGACAGCGCCGTGCCGCCCGCCTCCATGCGGAACGGAATCTTCGCGGTCTTCAGCTGGGCGGCTGCCTCGGCGCTGTCCTCGGCGGACATGTTGGTGAAGGCGTATTCATAGTGGCCGGCTGAGTTTCCAAACTGGGCGATGACCACCACCAGTCCCAGCACCACGCCCACGGCGTAGATGGCCATGCGCAGGCCCGCGGGCAGCCTGGCGAATCGCGCCTGCATCTGTCGCAGCGGAGCGAGGAGCGCTTCCATTCGTTACACTCCCATCCGCATGATGTCGTTGTAGGCCTCGACCAGCTTGGTGCGGACCTTCATGGCCAGCCGCATGGTGATGTCCGCCTTCTCCAGGGCCAGCGACATCTCGTGCAGGTTGCCGCCGCCCATGGCCACCTTGGCGGCCTGCTGATCGGCCTCGACCTGTTGCGCCTCGACGGCGCCCAGTGCCTGCCCCAGCGATTCGGCGAACGACGGGCCGTTCTTGCCTTGCGCGGCGCCGACGTCGCGGGTGCGCGGCCCTTCCAGGCCGTCGATGCCGCCGATGCCGCCGGCGATGCTCTGAATGTTCTCGATGCTCATCGGTTAGGCTCCCATTTCCTCAGCGAGCGATGTCCAGGCCGCGCTGGGCCATGGTCTTCAGCGTGTCGATGGCGGTGGCGTTCGCCTCGTACGTGCGCGACGCCGACATCAGGTTCACCACCTCGTAGACCGGGTTGACGTTGGGGAAGGTGACGAACCCTTCCGGATCGGCGTCGGGGTGTCCGGGGCTGTAGACCTTCTTGCCCGGTCCGGGATCAGCGACGATGCTGGACACCACCGGATCCACCGACGGTGTCATCTCGGCCTGTCCCAGCACCGGCGCGAAGGGCACCGCCTGGATGACCGGGTCCAGCCGCTTGTAGGGGCCGCCCGCCGCCGTGCGCGTGGTCTCCGCGTTGGCCAGGTTGGACGAGGCCAGGTTGACGCGCGTGCGTTCCACCGAAAGGCCCGAGCCGCTGATGCGAAGTGCGGTGAGAAAATCCATGGTGTCTGCTCCTTGCTCCTGCTGTCCTAGTTCTCGACGGTGTAGCGCAGGATGGCCAGCTTCTTGCCGGCTGCGCGCGCGCTGGCGCCGTACTGCAAAGCGTTCTCGGCCATGCCGGCCATGGTGCGATCCAGATCGACGGTGTTGCCGTCAAAGCTGGGGTTGGTGGTGCCGCGACCGTCGGTGATCATCGCCGAAGCCAGATCGGTCACCCGCGAGGCGTCGGCGATGGTGGCGCCGTTGACGCCCATGTGGCCGGGCTCGGTGGCGGCCATCGCTTCGCTGCCACCGCTGGCGCGGGCCGCCGCCATGGCGGCGCCGAAGTCCAGCTCCTTGGGCTTGTATCCGGGCGTGTCGACGTTGGCGACGTTGCCGGCCAGCACGTTCTGCTCGACCAGGCGCACATCCAGCGACTGTTCCAGTGTCTTGAGAGTGGCGTCGAAGATCTTCATGCGGCTTTCTCCTCGTCTCCTGAGTCATTTGAATGCGAGGTCCGTGCCAGAGATGTGGCGTCGACGGCGGCGTCTTCGCCGTCAAGACCGACGTACATCCCCTGCGTCGCGCTGGGCAGGACCTGCCCATCGGCAGAAGCTGCCCGCACGCGAAACTCTCGAAGCTTGTTGCGCAGCGTGCGCAGGCTGATCCCCAGCAGGCGGGACGCGTGTGTGCGGTTGCCGTTCACCCGGCGCAGCGCCTCTTGAATGGCCAGCCGCTCCAGCGACGGCAGATCGATGGGGACGCCCTCCGGCAGAAACCGCCGCTCGGGCACGCGCCCGCCGGAGTTTCGGGACGGCAACGACACCGACGGCAAGGCATCGGGCTGGGACAGCATCGTCGCCGCGCCGTCACCGGTGCCCAGGTCGCGCGCCTCGCCTGGCCACAGATGGCCCAGCTCCAGCGTCGAGACGCGGCAGCGCACCAGCGCCCGCTCGAGGATGTTGCCCAGCTCGCGCACGTTGCCGGGATAGGGATAGGCCGCCAGCGCCGCCTGGGCGCCCTCGGACAGCACCGGCGCCGGGCGCCCCAGCGACTCGGACAGCTTTTGCAGCAGGTGGTCGATCAGCGCCGGGATGTCGTCGGGACGATCGCGCAGCGGGGGCAGCACGATCGGGAAGACAAACAGGCGGTAGTAGAGATCCTGGCGAAACTGCCGCCGGCGGACCATCTCGCCCAGGTCGCGGTTCGACGTGGCGATGATCCGCACGTCGACTGGGATCGGCTTGCCGCCGCCCACGCGATCAACCTCGCGCTCCTGCAGGACGCGCAGCAGCTTGGCCTGCAGCGCCGGCGGCAACTCGGAGATCTCGTCCAGCAGCAGCGTCCCCTTCTCGGCCTGCTCGATGCGCCCGATGCGCCGATCGGCCGCGCCGGTGAAGGCGCCGCGCTCGTGACCGAACAGCTCGCTCTCCAGCAGCTCTGACGGCAACGCCGCGCAGTTCACCGCCACCCAGGGACCGTTCGCGCGCGGCGAACAGCGATGAATGTGGCGGGCCACCACCTCCTTGCCGGTGCCGCTCTCGCCCAGCAACAGCACCGTCGTCGAGCCCATGGCCACGTCTTCCGCCGCCGCCAGCACCTCGCGCATGGCGGCGCTGTGGGCCACCGGGCCGCCGCCGCTGGTGGTGACACCTCCCGGTCGGGGGACCTGGATGGTCGGTCGGATGGGTCCTGGTGCAATGCTCGCGGTCATGGTTGTCCCCCTGGACCGCCGGGCGCGGTCCCTCGTTTCTTGATCAGCTCTTTGGCGCGGTTGCTGACGGCCAGCGCCGCCGCCGCTTCGCGCGCCACGGCCTCTGGGTCGATCGCGACCGGAGCGGCGGCCGCGGCCCCCGCCTTGGCGGCGCTGCCTTCACCCTCGCTCGCCACCGAGGCCAGCGCCTTGTGAATCGCCTTCCAGCGCGGCGTCTGCATCTTGCGCGGCGCCGACGAGGCCGCGTATTCGACCACCAGCTTGGCCCTGGTCTCGTCGCCGCCGTCGATGAAAAGCTCGGCGGCGTGCGCCAGGTGATCGGCCAGATCGGCCGGCGCCACCATAGGGGCCACCGCCGACAGGATGTTCCCGCCAAAGACCGGCCCGCCCACGTACGCCGCCAGGTCAGCCGCCGCGTCTGCCAGCTCGACCGCGTAAGGTCCGCGATCCCAGCCCGGCAGCTCCAGGTAAAGGCGCAAGGCCTTCTCGGCCAGCACGCCTTCTTCGTTCCGCCTCGCGGCGTCGTCGCGCCCGTCCAGGATGTCGTTGCGCGAAGCCCCGTCGGTGCGCATCGTGGTGACGGCGCGGTTGGCGATCGACTTTTGCCGCATGATCTCGAGGAGAATCCGGCGGCACATCCCGTCCAGCTTGTCGCGGCACAGGTTGGCATAGCCGCTTTCACCGATGCGGTCGGCCAGCAGATTCAGCGCCGAAGCGAATCGATCTTGATAGGCCTCGGCGCGGATCGCTCGCAGCGCCATCTCGGCCTTGACAGGCGCCGGCAGCCCCGATGAGTCAAAAACTTGAAGCAGCGACTCGGAAGATCCCAGGCAGGTGCCGTCCACCTCGCAGATGCGCGTGCGGGCCACGCGCCCGAACACGCCCAGGGTTCCCGCGCGCCGATACCAACCCATCGCCGTGGCCGGATCGCCGGTGAAAAGGGCGATGTCGCCCAGGCGCAGCGCCGCCAGCTGGCGGTGGGGCGTGCGCAGCGCCGCGCGAAAGCGGCGGGCGGCGTCCAGCGGAGCCGCGCTGGACTGCAACGCGCACTCGCCCACGCCGGCCACCGAGTTACCCGGGCACGCCCCGCCCAGGCCCGTCGCCTCCGGATCGTAGAAGAAGAAGGGCGGCCCGTCAGAGCCTTCCCGCCAGGGCAGACCGCGCAGCTCGCGGATGTCCAGGTACTGCACGCCGTTGTCGGTGGTGATGGTGGCGTCCAGGTGGCGCGTGCGACAGCGCAGCTCGACGCCCTCCGGACGATCGATGACCTTGGGGCAGATCCAGGCCGCGTGAGCGGCGATCCGGCCGGCCACGGCGGCGCGATCACGCGGCGCCACGATCTCCAGCCGCGCGCCCATCGAATCGACGATCAGCTTCACGGGGCCGTGCATCTTGGGCAGCGGCATCCGCTCGGCGACCACGGCGGTCGTGAAGGCCACGCCCTGCGGCTGGTCATCTGCCGGCTCGGTCGCCAGCAGCATCAATGTCATTGCACCCGCGAACAATTCTTTTGCTCCGCAGGGGCTGTACTGCAGGGCCCGTGCCGCTTCCGCGAGGTCAATCGCGGCGCGCGATCCGCGGCCTGGGCCGCGACAGACGCGGGCCTCCGGCGGTGGGCGTGGCGTCTATCGGGAAAGACGCGTCAGCAAGATGGCACGCGCGCAGCGTCGGTCAGGAGCGTGACGCGTCGGTATTGCGACGGCGCAGCTTCTCGACCAGCGTGGTCCGCCCCATCCCCAGCAGGCGGGCCGCTTCCTTCTTGTTGCTGCCGGTCTGGGCCAGGGCGGCGTTGATGTAGGCGTTCTCGAGATCGCGCAGCATGGTCGGCAGATCGATGGGGAAGGCCAGCGTCGGCGTGGGCGTCTCGCCGGTGGCGATGACCAGCGGTCGGGTGTCGTCAGAGCCATCGTCATCAGCGTCGACGCCAATGCTGACATCACCGAGGGGCGGCATGCGTCCGGCGTTGCGCAGCTCGGCCGCGATTGATTCCAGCGACCGGGGCGCCTCGGAGATCGGCGGCGCCGGAGCGGGGGCCGCGGCGATGGACATGGGGACGGCGACCGGCAGAGACGGCGACGCGGGGGCGGCGGTGGCCGGCACGTCAAAGCGATCGCGCAGGATGTCTATCTCGGCGACGCTTTCCAGGTGCGGCGCGCGCACGCCCATCGGCAGATCGGCCAGGCGGATGATGTCGCCCTCGGCGCAGACCGAGACACGCTCCACCAGGTTCTCCAGCTCGCGGACGTTGCCGGGCCAGGCATAGTTTTCCAGGCACTGCATGACGGCCGGCTCGATGGCCCGCGTCTCCCCGCGCCGCGCCCAGAAGTGCGCGAACAGGTGGGCGATGTCGCCGCGCCGCTCGCGCAGCGCGGGCAGGCGGATCGGGCAGACGTGCAGCCGGTAATAAAGGTCGCTGCGAAATCGCCCGGCCTTCACCTCTTCGCCCAGGTCGCGATTGGTGGCGGCGATCAGCCGAAAGTTGGCGTTCAGCGACTCGGAGCTGCCGATCGGTTCGAAGGTCCGCTCCTGCAGCAGGCGCAGCAGCTTGACCTGCAGGCTCAGCGGCAGCTCGCCGATCTCGTCGAGGAACAGCGTCCCGCCTTCGGCCATGCTGACCCGGCCGCGGCGCGCGGCGACGGCGCCGGTGAAGGCGCCCTTGACGAATCCGAACAGCTCGCTCTCCAGCAGCGTCTCTGGAATGGCGCCGCAGTTGACGGGGACAAAGGCCTTGCCGTGGCGGGGGCTGCTGCTGTGGACGAAGCGCGCGAAGACTTCTTTCCCGGTGCCGGTCTCGCCGGTCAAGAGGACGGTGGCGTCGCTGGCGGCGATGCGGCCGCAGGTGCGTTTGGTCTCGACCAGCGTCGAGTTGGGGGCGTGAACCAATCCCGAGGAAGCACCGGCGCTCATGGGATGCGACAAGCTAACGACGGCCATGGCCATTCCCGTCTCCTTCACGCGAGTACATGGCCTTCCCATCGGCC
>DATLVT010000072.1:0-4637 GCA_035577105.1 Polyangia bacterium | reverse complement strand
CCGCCTTCGGCCTGGGCACCGGTATCGTCGGTCTGGCGACCTACGCCTGGCTGAACGGCATGACCCAGGGCGTGCTGGACGGCATCAACCAGTCTTCGGTCGAGACGTTGAACCTGGTGGTCGCCGGTCGCGGCGGCGGTGGCGCCCAGGGCGAGCAGTACTAAGAGGCGGCCATGGGAGTCGCTGTAGAGTCCGGCGGGCAGCACGGACGAAAATCGGTCAACGCTGACCTGAACCTGGTCCCGTACATCGACCTCCTCACGTGCATGGTGGCCTTTCTGCTGATCACGGCAGTCTGGTCACAGCTGGCACGTCTGGAGGCCCATCAAAAGGGGCAAGGTCAGGCTGGCGAGGACACGCCGCCCGAGAAGCAGTTCAAGCTGGTGGTTCTGGTCAGCAGCGAAGGTTTCAACGTCGTCGAGGACCAGGACCAGCACCGTATCCCCAAGCGCGGGGATATCTATGACTTCGAAGCGCTCGGCACCGAGCTGAAGAAGGTCAAGGACACGCACCCCGACAAGACCGACCTGCAGGTCGCGTCGGAGGACGCCATCAAGTTCGATACGCTGGTCCGTACGATGGACACGGCCCTCACCTCACGTTTCCCGGATATCTCGCTCGTCGACAGCGGCGGCGCGGGAATCTGACGGGGGAAGACCATGCCAATCCACGCACCTCACGCGCACCTCTTCGACTCGGTCAAGCTGGACGCTACCAAGGCCAAGCTGGGACACGCCGGCCGCAAGAGCGTGTACCAGGCCCTGAACCTGGTGGCGTACATCGACATGATGACGATGTTGGTCATCTTCCTGCTGATGTCCTTCTCGGCGACGGGCGAGATCTTGTTCGTCCAGAAGAACATCGTGCTGCCCGACGCGCAGAACTGGACCGATCTGGAGCGCGCGCCGGTGGTCGGCGTCAGCAAGGACGTCGTCACCCTGGACGGTGTCCAGGTGGCGTCGGCCGACGAGCTGATGAAGGACGCATCGACGGGTGACTTCAAGATCGCCGAGCTGCACGACCGCCTGGTGACCATGAAGAACAACTACAAGCTGCTGCACACCGGCGAGGAGTTCCCCGGCATCGCCATCGTCCAGTCGGACAAGAACGTCGAGTTCAAGGCCTTGAAGAAGGTCATGTATTCGATCGCGGTGGCCGGTTACCAGAACGTCAACTTCGCAGTCACGCCGAAGGCCAAGGGCACACCGTAGTGATGCGGGGCGCTCTTGCCCGGGAGAGCGTTCTGGGCGGCGCCTACGGCCGAAAACCTCTGCGACTGCGACACCTGCGATAGCGCGAACCAGGGCCGGCCTCTCGAGGCCGGCCTTTTTTTTCCTGAGCTTGAGGGAGGGAGGATCCGTCCATGCGTGGCATCCCGAAACTGGCCCTGGCGGCCGTTGCTTCATTGACGCTAGCGGTGACCGCCTGCCAGGGCGATCCCAACGACCCGATGACCTGGGCCAAGCAGCTCAAGGATCTGCGCTCGCAAAAAGAGGCGCTGGACCACCTGTCGAACATGGACGTCGAGCGGGCCCGCCCCGCCGTCCCCGCCCTGATGGATCTGTACAAGGAGACCCGGCGCCCCGAGCACCTGGAGGCGCTGGCCCGGTACAAGGACGATCGCACCAAGGACCTCTTCATCTCGGTGCTGGACTACTCGGACGACGACTTTGACCGCGCCACCATCGCCGCCGGCGTGCTGGGCGAGATGAAATCACCCGACGCCGTCGACCCGCTGATCAAGGCCGCCGAGAAGCCGCTGCCGATCAAGTCGCGGGCCAACAACGCCAAGCTGGCCGCCCTGCGCGCCCTGGTGAAGATCGGCGACAAGCGGGCCGTGCCGACGCTGATGAAGATCCTGACCACCTCCGCCGACGAGCAGGACTTCACGTTGAACCAGAAGGCGGCCCTGGGCCTGGCCGAGCTGCGCGATCCCCAGGCCATCCCGGCGCTGATCCAGGGTCTGTTCATGACCGGCCGGGGCGGCAACATCTTTCAGGAATGCCGGCTGGGCCTGGTGCGCATCGGACCGGCGGCCATCGATCCGATGATCACGCTGCTGCAGGAGAAGAATCCCGAGATCCAGGCCATGGCCAAGCGCCTGAAGTTCGAGCAGGTCACGCCGGGCGTCGTCCCGTTCAAGGCCGCCGTGCTGCTGGGGGACCTGCGCGCCAGGAAGGCGGTGCCCGAGATGGTCGCCCGCCTGCACGCCAAGGCCCGCGGTGGCGAGCACACCGCCATCGTCATCGCCCTGGGCCAGATCGCCGATCCCGCCGGCGTCGATGCGCTGATCGCCATCCTCAAGGATGCCAAGCAGGAGGCGAGCGTGCGCGTGTCGGCCGCCGACGGCCTTTACCTGTCGGGCGACCGGCGCGCCGTCCCCACGCTGATGGAGATCGCCAGGTCGGGTTACGTCACCGTGCAGGGGCAAAAGGCCTCCGACCTGCGCGCCACCGCCGCCATCGATCTGTCGCGCATCGCCGGCAAGGAATCGCTGCCCGCGTTCAAGGCCCTGGCCGACAAGGAGACCGAGGCCCAGGGCGTCTTCGGCATGGCCCTTGACCGCATGCTGGTGGCCAGCGAGTGCGACAAGGACATCGCCTGCTATGGCAAGAAGCTGCAGGACCCGGCCTGGCCGCGGGCCGAGAAGGCCGCCTTCGCCATCGGGTTCTCCGGCAACGCCAAGGAGGGGCTGCCGCTGCTGCTGGCGGCGCTGAAGCCCATCGCCGCCACCTCGCAGGAGCGGTTCCCGGTCCACCAGGCGATCCTGTACTCGCTGGCCCGCCTGGGCAGCAAGGACTGCAAGGAGTGCGTCGACAAGCTGGAGAAGCAGATCGAGCGCGACGAAAAGGCCGTGCGCATCCCCGGCGCCCGGGATCTGCTGGGTGAGACGCGCGTGACCGAGGCTATCATCATGAACAAGAATCCGGGCGACGTGGCGGCGGCCGCGGCGCCGTCAGCCGAGGCGGTGGCGGTCGCCGAAGAAGCGCCGGCCAAGGGCGGCAAGGGCAAGGGCGGCGGCAAGGCCGGCAAGGGCGCCAAGGCGGCCAAGGGCGGGCACAAGAGGAAGTGACGTGACGACGTCAGCTCAAGAACGGCCGCGGGCGTTACTTCTGATGCTCGACCACGATGGTGGTGGTTATGCCGCCGCGGACGTTGAACACGCCTTCGACGCGGACGCGGCGCGGATGAACGGCCGCCACCAGGTCGTCCATGATCCGATTGGTGACGGCCTCGTGAAAGGCGCCCTCGTCGCGATACGCCCACAGATAAAGTTTCCAGGACTTCAGCTCGACGCACAGCTGGTCGGGGACGTATTCGACGCGGATGATGGCGAAGTCAGGCTGGCCCGTCTTGGGGCACAGGCAGGTGAACTCCGGACAGTCGAACCGGATCAGGTAGTCGCGATCCGGGTTGGGATTGACGAAGGTTTCAATTTGTCTTGTTGGGCGTGTGCTCATGCAGGGCGAGAAAGGATATACGACCTTTCATGACGCGGCTTGCTGGATTCGGAAAGACCTTGGTCTGCTGTACGAGGAGAGATGTCTTGGCGGCCGCGCTGGCTCTGGCGGCGGCCGGCGGCATTGTCGCTGTCAGCGGCCCGGCCCAGGCCTCCACCGTCAAGGGGGTGGTGCGCCTGCCGGAAGGCGCCCGCAGCACGCGCCTGTTCCAGGGTTACTGGCGCGTGGAGAACGGCAACGTCCCCGTGCAATCGAGCGGAGGGGCCAAGGCCGAGACCGCCGTCGTCCTGTTCGGTGTCAACGGCGCGCGGCCGCCGGCCGC
Source organism: Polyangia bacterium (assembly GCA_035577105.1). Classification (GTDB taxonomy): domain Bacteria; phylum Myxococcota_A; class Polyangia; order Fen-1088; family Fen-1088; genus DATKEU01. The sequence goes on along the minus strand of DATLVT010000072.1, from coordinate 854 downwards.
CCGCACGGTGACGGTGGAGATCGGCGGCCTGGACGCCCGCCCCCGCCTGGTGGTGGTGGGCCCCGGTTCGGTGCTTGAACTGAAGAACACCGGCAAGGTCACGCACGAATTTTCCACGCCCGGCGATCCGTCGGTGATGCCGATCGAACGCCTGCCACCGGGCGGCATGCGCCGCCAGATCTTCAGCGCCGTGGGCGGTTACATGGTCCAGTGCGCCGAGTACCCGCACATCACCATCTCCGTGCTGGTGGTCGATTCGCCCTATTTCTCGACGCTGGACGAGAAAGGAAATTTCTCCATCCCCAACCTGCCCGAGGGCAAGGTGACGCTGAAGGTCTGGACGCGGGGACGCTGGGCGCACGAGGCGGAGATCGAGACGGCCAAGAGCAGCGACCTGACCGTCAAGGTCGCCGATCCGAACGACAAGGAGTCGGAGTAACCGATGTTCCTGTCAAAAATCTGGTTCATCTTGATCGCGCTGCTGGCCGGCGTGGCCGTCACCATCGCCCTGGTGGCGCCACGGCCGGCGGTGCAAAAACTGGCCGCCCTGGAGGGCCAGCGCCTCGATCGCGCGCAGTACGCCGCCGAGCAGATGCTGAAGGTCGACGCCCACAAGTGGATCGACCGCGTGTCCAAGATGGGGCGTGACGCCATCCTCGCCGAGGCGCTGGACGCCGCCTCGCGCGGGTCGGGCGAATACACGGTGCTGCACCGGACGGTCTCCGATCGCTTCAAGGCGCTGATCCCCGACCCGGCGGGCGGCGGCATCGAGACGCTGGTCGCCGTCGACAACAAGGGCCGCGTGGTGGCCCGCATGGGCGACAAGGACAAAGAGTACGGTGACTACGTGGGCG
>DATLVT010000071.1:0-5752 GCA_035577105.1 Polyangia bacterium | reverse complement strand
GGGATCACACTGTTCGCTGCCCTCGATGACGCCGTTCCCGCAGACCGCCGGATGCGTTTCGCTGGCAACGCCTTCGGCTGGGGCGTCCATGAGCGTCACGTCTTGATCTCCCGCCAGATCGGATAATCCCGCGGAGCGATCGGCCGCCTGAGAATCGGAGCGATCACCTGGGGCGTCGAGACCGTCGGCCGCCGATCCGTCGCGGGGGGCGTGGGCGCGAGCGCCGCAACCTGCCAGACCAGCGACCAGCAGGAACACCAAGGTATCTCGGCAGCAATTCATCGTCGGCCTCCCATCAGAAAGTAAGGCGGCAGCTAACCCCGCCAGCCGGCCAGGACGGCGCACATGCGAGGCCGGCACTCGCCCGGAAATCTCCCGGCGTCGACGACGATGCCCAAAAAAGCAAGCCAGAGCCCACAGCCATGAGGCCTCCGGCCGCGTAACCGACGATGGCGAGGGTCTGCTTCCGCTGCAGATCTTGGTAGAGAGGATCGCATCCAGGTCCCCCGTGCCCGGGATCAGCTGCGCCGCAGTTGATGTCCATTTTCGAGGGGTTATCAGCGAGGGGCCCCACATGTTGTTCAAACTTGTTCTTGGCATTGACCGTGGCCACGGTCTCGAGGATTCCGAAACCCAGCAGGGCCAGCGCACCCACTGCCGTCGACCAGGCCGCCGGCCGCCCGTAGCGATGCCACCGGTTCTCGGCGCTATCGTTTCGGACCGGCTCAGTTGTGTCGGCGGTCGCGCTCAGCGACGGGGGCTGCGAAGTCAGGTCCTTGCCGGACGGACCGGGTGGAGCGGGCGTGACATCACGCTGCAGGTTGAACGTCACCTGGACCTGCTTTCCCCCCACGACCGTCACCGACTGGCGATCGGGCCGATAACCTGGCGCCGCCGCTTCGATGGTCGCCGGCCCTTCCCCCAGCCGCAATGGCGCCACCATGGGGAGGCGGCCGACGTTCTTGCCGCTCACCGTCACATCAGCACCGCTAGGTCCCGTGATGACCACCTCGCCGATCGCGGCTCTTACCGTTGTGAGAGATTCCTCAAGGACACCACGGTTCTTGTTCACCCATAAATCGCGCCGTGACCCGACCGCTTCGGCGAGGTGGCGTTCGGCCTCTAATTTGTACCCCAGGGCCATCTCAACCAGTCCCAGCTGCGCGGCGGTTCTGGGGGACGGTGCCCGCTCATAAGCTTCCTGAAATAGCGGGAGCGCCCGATTGTCGTGATCAGAACGACGCAGCTCGATACCGCGGCGAATCAGATCCTCCACCTTTGCCGGTTCGGCGTCCTCGGCCGCATGCGCCGTCGAAGCGCCCAGCAAAGAAATCACCAATACAATCTGGATACCAAGAGCTCGCATTGAAATCTGCCGCCGCGAATCGCGTGAAAATCGCAAACTAGCACAGGACCCAAATGTCTGTCGTCCCAGAGGCTCGTCTACATTCTCCGCCAAACTGCCGGATCATCGGCGAACCAGTTAAGTTGTTGCGTTCATGGCGAGATCCTCTTCAAAGGCCGCGCCCAGGGCCCAGGAAACCGCCTATTGAATATTCCCCAATAGAGAGGAAAACCCTGGTAGAAATACAGGGGTAGGTAGAACCTGTTTCCGAAGGAGGTCGCCGTGGCGCTGATGAGCACGCGTAGTTGGGACGACTGGATTGCGGAGTACGCGCAAAGCCACACCCACCCGGTCAATCGCTTTTGCCACGCCATCGGAATTCCGATGATCGCCCTTTCGGTCGTCGTCTTCGCCGTCGGCGTTGCCGTGCCCCGGCTCTGGATGGTGGCGGCGCTGCTGTTCGGCGTGGGTTGGATCATCCAGTTCATCGGACACGCTTACGAACGAAAGCCGCCGGAGTTCATGAAGGACTGGCGGTTTTTTTTCGTGGGCCTGCGCTGGTGGATGGCCAGGGTGCGAGGTCGGGCATGAACGCCAAGGTACAACAGCGCGCGGACACCTTGCCCGACGCGTTACCGATCCTGATGCCGCCCTTCGCCCCGCTGGAGATAGCCGAACAGCTGGATGGGCTGTCCCAGGAGTCCCGCATCCAGGCCGTGATGAAGATGGGACGCAAGCAGCTGGCCCCGCTGTTCGAAGCGGCGGCCTTCAACGAGCCGCTGCGTCTCACCGACCTGGTCCCCGCGGAGATCCCGGCCATGACCGAGGTCATTCACGAGGGCAAGAACTCGCTGCCGCTGTTCACACGTTTTCAAAAGCGCTTCTGCCGTCCGGCGGCCGCCGCGAACGCGCCCTCCGAACTGTGGGGTTATAACGAGCAGTCCTTCCGCACGGCGACCGGCCCCGGGTACTTCGTGGCTCATCTTCAAGATGACGGCGAGATGGTGGTCGACTACCTGCGCCTCCCTCCGGACAAGCTGCCCGCCTGGCCGCCCATCATTCCGAACTCGGCGCGACTGTCTCGGTTCATCTATTACCAGACCACCGATGTCATCCGCCGCGTCAGCAAGCACGTGGCGATCGGTCGGGCCTACCGCAAGGGAAAGCCCTTCGACGCCTGGTTCGCGCTGGTGCGCCGCCAGGGCTAGGACGCACCTAGGGCGTCAGCAAGACCTTGCCGAAGTTCTTATGAGCCTGCAGGTACGCGTGCGCCTCCGCCGCTCTGTCGAAGGGAAAGGTCTTGTCGACCTGCGGATCCAGGACGCCGCCTTCGACCAGCGCCAGCATCTCCTCCCCCATGACGCGCAGATCGGCGGCGTAGTCCCAGAGGTGACCCATGTTCACGCCGAACACGCCGCGGTTCTCGTTCATCATCGCGATCGGCTTGAACGAGCCCATGGCCAGCAGGCCCCGAACCGCCGCGATGGGGTTCATCTTCAGCCCCGGCGCCAGCGACGACGCGCCGAACATGAACAGCCGGCCCAGGGGCGCCAGCGAACGATAGCTCTTGCGGAACGATCGGCCGCCCACGGCGTCGATGACCATGTGCACGCCTTTGCCGCCGGTGATGCGGCGGATCTCCTCCTCGAAGTCCTGCGTGTGATAGTCGATGCAGTGGGCGACGCCCAGCTGCTTCAGCCGCTCGTGCTTGGATGCGCTGGCCGTTCCGAAGATCTCGGCGCCCCGCCACCTGGCCAGCTGCAGGGCCGCCTGGCCGATGCCGCCGGCCGCGGCATGGATCAGCAAGCGCTCGCCCCTGGCCAGGTTGCCCAGCTTGACCAGCATGATCCACGAGGTGATGTAGTTGACCGGAAAGGCCGCGGCCTTCTCCAGCGTCATTCGCGCCGGAAGGGGAAAGACCTGCCCCTCGGGCGCCACGACGACGTCGCTGTAGCCGCCAAAGCGGGTGAGGACCACGACCCGATCGCCCGCCTTGACCGACTTCACGCCGGCGCCGACGGCGTCGACGGTGCCGGCCACTTCATAGCCGATCACGCACGGCAATTTGGGTGCGTCGGGGTAAAGGCCCATGCGGGCCATGACGTCGGCAAAGTTCACGCCCGCCGCCGCCACGCGCACGCGCGCCTGGCCGGCGCCGGGCGTCGGATCGGGCGCCTCCCGCACAGACAGGACCTCCGGCGCGCCTTTTCGAGTGATCCAGACCTGTCGCACGCCCGGTCAGTCTTCCAGCGCGCAGCCGAAATTTTTCTGGTAACGGGCGGTCGCCTCGGACACCACGAACGATCGTGCGGTCACCTCTGTCGGGCCGGGTTTGATGGAGACGAACATACGAGCCATCGGCTCCAGGTCCCCGCGGCAACTCTCCAGCGACCGGTGACTGACGAAAAGACACGCGCAGGTCTGCTGGGCGGTATAACCGGCGCCGATGTGGACCAGATCGGGAACCTTCAGCAGCCGCGCGGCCACCACGGCACCGACGATCGCGACGGGCACAACAAGAAGAAAACCTTTGCGCATGATCAAAACCTCAACCGATGGTGGTCGCATGATATCTGATTGGCGGCGAACTCTGGGCGCTGTTTCTCTGTTTGCGGTGGCGATTGTCGCGCTGCCCGGGCGCGCCGCCGCCGAGCCTTTGGTGCCGCTGCGCGCCCAGCCGCAAGGCGTCCCCTGGCCGACGCAAGAGTGGCCGCAGGGTCCGCTGCCGGCGGGCGTCTCGGCGGCCGCGCTGGACCAGCTGCTGAAGGTCACCGCCGGGCCGCACCCCTTGCTGGGCGAAACGCGCGCGGTGGTGATCATCCAGGGCGGCAAGCTGGTGGCCGAGCGCTACATGGCTGGCTATGACCGGAACACGCCGCTCATCTCCTGGTCGATGGCCAAGTCCATCACGCACGCCATGGTCGGCGTGGCCGTGCGCAAGGGTCTGGTCAACATCGATCAGCCAATGGGCAATCCACACTGGGCGCCCGGCGATCCGCGCGCGGCGATCCCGTGGCGACTGTGGATGAACATGATCGACGGCCAGCGCTACCGCGAGATCCAGGCCACCGGGGCGACCGACAACGACGCCGCCCAGATGCTGTATGGCAACGGCCGGCTGGATGTGGCGGCGTGGGCCGCGACGCTGCCGCTCGCGCATCCGCCGGGAACGGTCTGGAATTACAACTCGGCCGGCATCAACCTCATCGCCGATGCGCTCGGTCGGGTGTTCGCGCCGGGCGCCGGTCCGGCCCAGCGGCGCGCAACGATGCAACAGACGCTGGCCCACGAGCTGTTCCAGCCCCTGGGCATGACCTCCGCCGAGCCCGAGTTCGACGCCGCCGGCACCTTCCTGGGCAGCGCCCTCGTCTACGCCACTGCGCGCGACTTTGCCCGCTTTGGCCTGCTGTACGCCCGCGACGGCGTCTGGGACGGACAGCGCATCCTGCCGCCCGGATGGGTCGACTTCGCCCGCACCCGAACGTCGGCCAAGAACGGCGAGCGTTACGGCGCCGGGTTCTGGCTGACGCCGGAGGGCGCCCCCCACAAGCTGCCCGACGACGTCTTCAGCGCCCAGGGCCACGAGGGACAGCTGATCTCGGTGATCCCCTCGAAGGATCTGATCGTCGTGCGGCTGGGGCGGTTCAACGACCGCATCGGATTCCCCGCCCTGCGCGACTGGATGTCCGAGCTGGTCCCCCTGTTTCCCGACCTCTGAATCCCCGAGCGCGCCCGTCTCAGTAGAAATTCACCTGCAGTCCGGCGTTGAGATCGCAGACCGCCGAGAACGCCGAATAACCCATCAGCACGTTCGTCTCGACGGCCAGCGCCAGCACGTGCGTCAGCCCGTAGGTCAGTCCCGCCCCGCCCCCCAGGACCACCAGACCGCCCTTGACTGTGTCTCTGGTCCCCGTGTCGTGTGGGTCCGGGTTGAAGACGAAACGAAACGTACCGTAACCGGCCACCGGTCCGCCGTAAAAGCGCAGACGGCTGGGCGTCGAAAAGAACAACAGGCGCAACAGCGCCGCGTTGGCGCTGGTGGCGTAACCCTTGGAGCCCGTGCCCGACTGGGGGATCCACTGGTTTCGCCCCTCGAGGGCGAGCGCCAGCGACGGACTGATGTGCAGGCCCACCTCCGGCGACGCCTGGCCAAGCCCCGCCCAGCCAATGCCAGAGTCAAAGTTGGGCTGCAGATCCTTGCGGTTCTCCAGGCCGTTGCCCTTTGCATAGCCGAACCCGCTGCCCACGCCGAGGCCGATCCACCACTTGGGTGATGCCCCCGCCGACCGCGACGCCGCGCCGGCCCGATGGACCACCGCGCCCGGCGCCGCATCCAGCGGGTTCTCCTCGTGATCGTCGGTGTTGGTCTGCGCGGGCGGCGGCGCGGCGGCGGCGGCCACCCCTTCC
>DATLVT010000070.1:0-4517 GCA_035577105.1 Polyangia bacterium | reverse complement strand
CCACCTTCGGCGCCAGCGCGCTCATCTTCTGGGCCCGCTGGGTGATCGTCGAAGATCGACACCTCTCGGTGGCCTTTGGCAGCGGATACATGGCCGTCGTCGGTCTGGTCTGCGGCGCCGGCGGTGTCATCGCCGGCGGCTATGCGGGGGACGCGTTCAACAAGCGCCGCCCCGGTGGGCACGCGCTGGCCATCGGGCTTTCGCTGCTGCTGGCGTTTCCCGCCGGCGCCGTGTCGCTGATGATCCCCAGCCGGGTCGCCTTCATGGTGCTGACCTGCGTGGCGGTCTTCCTGCTGTCGGTTTACAACGGCCCCTCGGCGGCTGTCGTCGACGAGCTGGGACCACCGCAGTACGCGGCCACCCTGCAGGCGGTGTTCATGTTTGGCCTGCACGTGCTGGGAAACGCGCCCGCGCCCTGGGTGGTGGGGAAGCTGGCGGATCGCCTGGGACCGTCGACGGCGTCCGGGGGGCTGCCCCAGCCGGGGACGGTGTCGATGGGGCTGCAGGCGGCCATGCTGGCTTTCCTGCTGTCGGGCGTCCTGTTCGTGATTGTCGCCCGGCGACAGCGACGGGCGGCGACCGTGGCATAATGGCGCCTGCTCCATGTCCACCTCGGCCGCACCGACCACCCAGAGCTACTATGATCGCTTCTCGACCATCTACGAGAAGGAACGCCACCACGGCTATCACCGGCTGATCGACGAGCTGGAGCTGGACCTGGTCAGGCGCTATGGCGCCGGCCGGGAGGTCTTCGAAGCGGGCTGTGGCACCGGTCTTCTGCTGCGCGAGGCGGCCCGCGTGGCCAGCGCGGCGGTCGGCCTGGACCTGTCGCGCGGCATGCTGGGCGCGGCGCGCGACCGCGGTCTGCGCGTTGTGCAGGGATCGCTCACTGACGTGCCGCTGCCGTCGGCGTCGGTCGACCTGGTCTATTGCATGAAGGTGCTGGCCCACATCCCGCCCATCGAACGCGCCTGCGCCGAGCTGGCGCGCCTGGTCCGTCCGGGCGGCCACCTCCTGCTGGAGTTCTACAACCCGTACTCGCTGCGCTACCTGGCCAAGCGTCTGGGCAAGCCCGGGCACATCGCCACCGGAACGACCGAGAAGGACGTCTTCACCCGCTACGACACCGTGGAGAAGGCGCGGTCGTATCTGCCCCCCGACGTCGAGCTGATCGGTGTGCGCGGCGTGCGCGTGGTGACGCCGACCTCGCGCGTGTTCGACGTGCCGCCGCTGGCCCGCCTGTTCAGCTGGGCCGAGCGGGCCGCCTGCGACGTGCCGGGGCTGCGCAACCTGGGCGGCTTTCTCATCCTGGTGGCGCGCAAACGAACATGACAGGGACAGGCGCCGCATGACCGTCGCGTCGGGCCACATCCTGGTCGTCGACGACGAACGGTCGATGCGCGAGTTCCTGGGCATCTTCCTCAAGCGCGCCGGCTACAGCGTCGACGTGGCGGGCGGCGCCGGGGAGGCCCGCCAGGCGCTGGCCGCCACCGAATACGATCTGGTGATCACCGATCTGCAGATGCCCGACGGCACCGGCCTGGACGTGCTGGCCGAATCGAAGAACCGTCGCTCTGACACCCAGGTCATCGTCGTCACCGCCTACGCCACCGCCGACACCGCCATCGCCGCCATGAAGGCGGGCGCCTATGACTACCTGGTCAAGCCGTTCAAGCTGGACGAGGTCGGCCTGATCGTCGAGCGCGCCCTGGAGCGACGGCTGCTGATGCGCCAGAACGTGGTGCTGCGCGACGAGATCAAGGGGCGATACAAGCTGGATCGCCTGCTGGGAAAGTCGCCGGCCATGCAGAGGGTGTTCGATCTGCTGCGCAAGATCGCGCCGGCCCGCACCAGCGTGCTGGTGGTGGGTGAATCGGGCACCGGGAAAGAGCTGGCGGCGCGCGCCCTGCACGAGCTGTCGCCGCGCGCCGAGCATCCGTTCTTGCCGGTGAACTGCGGGGCCATCCCCGAGACGCTGATCGAGTCCGAGCTGTTCGGTCACGTGAAGGGCTCGTTCACCGGCGCGGGCAGCGACAAGGCCGGTCTCTTCGAGGCGGCCAGCGGCGGCACGGTGATGCTGGACGAGGTGGCCGAGCTGCCCCTGGCCATGCAGGTCAAGCTGCTGCGCGTGTTGCAAGAGCGCAAGGTCAAGCCGGTGGGCGGCGTCAGCGAGCGCGAGATCGACGTGCGCGTGGTGGCCGCCACCAACCGTGATCTGGAGACCGAGGTGGAAAAAGGGACCTTCCGCCAGGATCTCTATTACCGCCTGAACGTCATCCAGGTGCGCATGCCGCCTCTGCGAGAGCGGCGCGAGGACGTTCCCCTGATGGTGAACCATTTCGTGCGCAAGTTCTCCGCAGAGCACGGCCAGCCCATCACCGGCGTCGATCCAGCGGCCATGTCGGCCCTGACCGCTTACAACTTTCCCGGCAACGTTCGCGAGCTGGAAAACCTGGTAGAGCGCGCGGTGACCCTGGCCGTCGACGGGCGCATCACCGCCGACGCCCTGCCCGAGCTGTCGCCCCGCCCGGCCCCGGCGGCGGGCGTGCCGGACCTGCCGGCGGTCGGCTTTGATCTGGAGCGCGAGCTGGAGAGCTTCGAGCGCGGGATCATGCTCAAGGCGCTGGAGCGCACCGACGGTAACCGCACCGAAGCGGCGCGCCTGCTGGGGATCTCTTTTCGATCGATGCGTTACCGGATGTCCAAGCTGGGGATCTCCGGCGCGGACAGCGACACCGGCGAGGGTACCGGCGGCGCCTTCGCCAAGACCGACGAGGAGCCGCCGCCGTGAGAGAGCGCCCCCGGTCGTGACGGTGGTGACGACGACCGGGCGCCGGTCGCGCCCGTCGCTGGTGGCGATCGGCGTGGCGGCGACCCTGGCGCTGGCCGGCCTCACGCACGCGGCGCTGTCCCGCTGTCTCGCCCTGCGCGCCACCTGGCCGCCGGAGGCGGACACCTTGTATTTGCCGGCCGCCGGGACGTTGCGCCTGGCCACCCTGGGCCACAGCGCGCTGGCCGCCGATCTGGTGGCGGCGCGGGCCAACGTCTATTTCGGAACGCAGCTGGCCACCAAGGGCCAGCAACGCTGGCTCGAGCGATACCTGACGACGGCCATCGACCTCGACCCGCGCTTTCACAGTCTCTACCGGCGCGGGGCCGCCATGCTGGTCTACACCGGGCAGCAGTTCTCCGTGGAGGCACTGGAGGCGGCCGATCGGATCCTCGAGCGGGGCGCGCGAGAGTTTCCTGGCGACTGGGAGATCTGGTTCCAGCTTGGCTTCAACCAGTTCTTCGAGCTGCCGCCGCTGGCCGGCGAGAACGATCCGCGCGTCGCCGACTGGCGCGCGCACGGCGTGGAGGCCTTGCGCCGGGCCACGCTGCTGGAAGGCGTCCCGCCCTGGCTGCCGAACCTCGTCGCCCAGATGCTGACCAAGCGGGGCGGCGACGCGCTGGCCATCAAGCACCTGGAAGAGACCTACGCCGTCACCAGCAACGAACAGACCCGCCTGGAGATCCTGCGCAAGCTGGGCACCTTGCGCGCCCAGACCGCCGCCGCCGAGCTGGAGCGCGGCGCCAGCGAGCTGCGCGAGGCCATCGCAAAGGCCTACCCCTACGCGCCCGAGGCCTTCTCGGTGGTGGCGGGACCGCGCCAGAGCCCTGGCGTCGATCTGCCGAAGCTGATATCGAAATCGCTGTCGGATGGCCCCCTCGCACCTGCGCCTTGAACTGCCCGCCCGCGGCGTCCTGCGCCCCAACGACGCGCATGATCCGCTCCCCTATTACTACCACCCGTACGTGGGGTGGCTTTACCGGCACCGCCTGCAGATGGGCTTGGATCTGCTGCCGCCGGGCGGCCGGCGCGTGCTGGAGATCGGCGTCGGCAGCGGCGTCCTGGTGGCGACGCTGACCAAGCGTTACGCCGAATACACCGGCACCGATCTGACGCTGGCCGCCGGTCTCGACAGCCAGGTGGCGCCGGGCTGCCGGGCCACCTTCCGCAGCGCCGATCTCCTGCGCGACGACGACCTGCCCGCGGATCACTTCGACGCCATCGTCTGCTTCTCTGTGCTGGAGCACATCGCCGACGCCGACGGCGCCGCGCGCGGGCTGGCTCGCACGCTGGCGCCCGGCGGCACCTTGGTGACGGGATACCCCATGGTCAGCCGCCTGATGACCCGCGCCTTCGAGGTGATCGGGTTTCAGGGCATCGACGACCACCACGTCAGCCCGCCGGCCCGCATCGCCGCCGCCCTGTCGCGCGTCCTCCGCCCCGTGGCACGGGTGGCCTTCCCACCGGGCGCACCGGTGACGGCCGCGCTCTACCAGTGCACCGCCTGGACGAAACCGCGTTAGCGCGGCGTCCTACGGTCCGAGGTGGTCTTTGTAGTAGTCGAAATACAGGGGACCGACGGCCATGCTGGCAGCCGCCGTGAGGTCCGTGGTGGCGCCCTGCCATGAAGCGCAACCTGGGACGGCGATCTTGGGACCGACGGTGACCATGCCCGCGGGAAGGGATT
>DATLVT010000069.1:0-4808 GCA_035577105.1 Polyangia bacterium | reverse complement strand
CGTGGGCATGCTTTTCGATCGGGTATGGCTCGCCGGTCAGCAGCGACTGGTTGACGAACAGATCGCGAGCCTCCAGCAGGCGCGCATCGGCCGGAACAAGGTCGCCCGCCGACAGAACGCAGACATCGCCGGGAACAATGTCCTCCACCGGCAGGTCGGCGGCGACGCCGTCGCGGAGCACCGTCGTCTTCACATGGGCGCTGCGGCGCAGACGTTCGGCCGCACGTCCCGCGCGGTGCTCCTGAACGAAGTCGAGGACGACGCTGAGGATGACCATCACCAGAATCACCGAAGAGCTGCGACCGTCGCCGGAAAAGCCGGCGATCGCCGCCGCCCCCAGCAACAGCAGGATCAGCGGGTTCTTGAACCGCAGCAGCAGCTCCAGCAGGACGGAGAGGCGACGGCCGCCGGCCACCACGTTGGCGCCGCACACCGCCCTCCGTTCCACCGCCTCCGCCGTGGTCAGGCCGGTGAGACGCGCCGCCAGATTTCCCAGCAACGCCGGCACCGGCGCCGTCCAGGCGGCGTCCGGCAGCTGCGCGGCAGACGAAGACACAGGGGACACGGAGGAGGACACGATCCCCCCATCCAAAGCAAAAGCAGGACCGCGCGATGTCTTCAGGAGTTGGCGCCGTGGTTGCATTCCTTCGGCCGCATGACACGCCAGAGCTCACACTTCGGTCCGCAGACAGATCCCACGTTCCTCAGTTACTGGCGGCAGATCGACGCCATTCCGTTGATGCCCGCCGACGAGCAGCTGCGGCTGGCGGCGGCTTACGTCAAGACGCACGATCCGGCGCTGGCGAGCCGGCTGGTGGCCGCCAACCTCCGCCTGGTGGTCAAGATCGCGCACGACTTTCATGGCGCGCGCGAAAATTTCGCGGATCTGGTCCAGGAAGGGAACCTGGGCCTGATGCGCGCCGTTGAAAGGTTCGACCCCCGTCGCGGCGTCAAGCTGATCAGCTATGCCGGCTGGTGGATCCGCGCGTACATGATGCGGTTCCTGATGGAACAGGGCCAGTCGGTCAAGAGGGGAACCACCCGCGCGTCGCGCAGCGATTTCTGCGCGGGGCGCGGCGCCCCTTCCGATGTCTCGCTGAACCAACCGCTGCGGGCCTTCGGCGCCAGCGACGACGGGACGGAAGGCGACCTCTGTCGTCAGGATCTCCTCAGCGACGAGGACGACAGGCGCCCTGATCATCAGCTGGAGGACCGCGAGCTGCGGTCCAAGTTCGCCGGCGTGCTGGATCGATTCGCCGCGACGCTGGATCGGCGCAACCGCAATTTGGTGCAGAAGCGCTGGCTGCAGGACGATCCCGACACCCTGAACGAACTGGGCAAGGAGCTTTCCCTGAGCGGCGAACGCGTCCGTCAACTGGAACGCGCCCTCTTCGAATCCTTCCGTCAGGCGGCCGTGCAGGAACTGGCCGCGTAACCGCGCTCAACGCACGCCCCTCACCCGACCCGAGGAATCCCCACAGGAGTTTGTGGAGTCTGGATCAGTTACCGACGGTGGAGGTGAATGGGTTCCCCATCCGGTCCCCTGCCAGCGCCGGAGGCGCGTCAGAAGGTGGCCACGGACAACAGCAGGCGGAAGCCGCTGTCGGGTGCGTATGCGAGCTGGATGCCGGTGTCGAGATCGCCCTGCCAGTAGGCCGAGGTGGGGATCTTGAAATGGCGGAGGCCGACGCCGAAGGTGGGGAACCAGTGGCTGCTGCGCAGGCCGGCGAAGCCGGGGCCGGCCACCGTGCCGAGGTCGGTGAACAGCGATGCGTCCAGGTTGTGGGCGACGTACCAGCGGTACTCGGCGGTGGTGACCAGGCCGCTGGCCCCGCGAAAACGTCCCTCGGGGAATCCGCGCAGGCCCGCGCTGCCTGCCGGCGTGATCAGCTCCTCGAAGGGGACGGGCGCTGACCCCAGCCGGTGCACCAGCGCCGCCTTGCCCCGCAGCAGCAGGACGCGGTCGACGCCACCGACGGCCAGCACGGTCTCGCCGGTGAAGGTCGCGTGTTGACTGGGATCGCCGGCCAGCCCCTGTCCGACGGTGCCATCGACCATGGCGCTGACCCCACCGCCGTCGCGAGCGTGACGGCGAAGGTCCCAGGCCAGCGCGCCGCCGGCGTGGCCGATGCGCAGCCCGTCCTGGAATCCGGGCACCAGCGCCGGGTCGACGCAGGCATTGGTCGGCTGCGCGCTGGCAATGCAATCCGCGGTGGGCAGCCCGAACAGCTGCCCCACCGACGGCCCGCCGCGCACGGTGTCCGCGCGATAGTCGCGCCGCTGCAGGTCACCGTGCAGGCCGGCCGACAGCCCCAGCGGCAGCGGATGCGACCAGCGCAGCTCGGTGAGAAAGATGTCGGAGCCAAAACGGGCCAAGCCTCGCCCCTGCGCGGTCAGCTCCGCCGCGCTGCTGGCGCCGATGCCCGCGAACAGGCGGTCGTCGCGGCGATTCCACATCGCGCGCAGGGTCAGGCCGGACCAGGCCGGCCCCGCCAGATCCAGCTCCCCCATCAGCACCGACGGGCCGGCGGTCTGAAAGCGACCCCCGATCTCGCTGCCGGCGCCGGGGAGGCGGCGGTAGAAGGCACGGAGCCCGGCGGTGGGCAGGAAGCTCGTCGAGTACTGCAGCAACGGCCGCACCCCGACCTTGCCGTCGTCGGTGGTGAGGATGGCCTCCAGCCAATCAGGGACGTGGTTGGCCTCGATGAGGTCGCTGCTCTCCACGATCGGCCAGAAGACGGCGCGCGAGATCAGCCGCGGCGGCCACAGCACCCCGCGCGTCAGCGTCCGCGCCGTCGACGCTGGCGCCGGTGTCCGACCGTCCAGCGACTCGCCACAGCGCGGATCGGGCGGCCGCTGGTCAGCGGGCATCGCGCAGTCGACGGGCAACTGGTCCGCGGCGACAGCGGGCGCGAGCGGCGCGGCCCAGATCAGCCCGGCGATGGCCATCAGCTTGGTGCGCACCCCGGCTTTCATTCGTCACGCTCCAGTCCCACCACCACGAACCGGTGCTCGCCCGCGCGCCAGCGCAGGTGAATGCGCGCCGCCTTGGTGGTGCTCGCCTGCGCGCCGCCGGCGGCGCCCGCCAGCTGGGCGGCGACCCGGACGACGCGATAGCCGCTGCCGACGGCGTCGCCCGCGAAAGGCAGGCAGGCGCGGTCCCCGGTCGCTGCTTGCTGGAACGCCGACAGATTTTTCCCGTGCCCGTCGCCGACCGCCACCAGATAACGAACCTCACCGGGTGCCGCATAGCCGCGCGCGATCGCCAGGTCCTGAAAACAGACCTGGGCGCCGTCGTCGGTCACCACCGGGTTCTCCACCGCCGCCGTCGCCCGCAGATAACGGCGTCCGATGATGTCGCGCCGCACGCGCAGCGCATGCTCGATATAGGCGGCGTCCTGCGGAAACAGACGGGCCGTGGCCACCACCGCCGCCAGCTGCTGGTCCGAAAACGAGGTCACCACCTTGGCGCCCCAGTAGGCGTCTCGCTCGGTCATGCGCACGTGCGTGGGCAGCTTGCGGTTGCCCCGGTACGAATCGGGATCGAAGGTCTCGGCCGGGAAGTAGCCGATCGACGGGTGCTGCGCCACCATCGCCTGCCATTCGTCGCGCCGGTCTTCGAAGGGCCGGTGATAGAGGCCCAGCGACACCAGCGCGCGCAGGCTGCGGCCCACCTCGATCGGGTATTCGCCCTCCTGATGCAACCCCTGCACCCGGATGGTCGCCGACCCGAACGAGCATCCAAAATCAAAGTGATAGTGGCGGATGAAGTGCCGCCCGTTCTCTTCCACATAGCTGTCCAGCGTGTTGATGGCGCTGGGATCCAGGACGGACAGCCAGTCGAACAGCACCCAGCTGGCGCGCAAGGAACGACGATCCTCGTGCGGTACTCGATCATTGGGATCGTCGGCGCGACGTCCCAGCAGATCGAACCCGCCCAGGATCTGCCCGCCCACCCAGGGCACGGCCACCGCCCGGATGCGCCCGTCGGGCAACCGCGCCACGCCGGCCAGCTGGGAATCGACGCGGGCCGCGGTCAAGGGTCGCTTCTCCACGCGGTACAGCTTGAACGTGGCGCGAGGGTCGACCTTGAGATCCTGGCGGGCGACGTCGGCCTCGAAGGCCCCCGGCACGTTGTAGCCGGCGGCGTGAAAGATGCGGTATCCGATCATCTCGCCGCCGGTGGCCAACCCGAAGTGTCCGTCGGGGTCGAACTTCAACATGAACTTGCGCCCCCTGGCGTCGGCCACCTGAAATCCTGTGGCCGCCCCCTGATCCTTGCCCTTGACGATGGTCAGCGGCAAAACCGGAGCGACCGCCGTCGGCCCGGCCGCCACCTCCTCCGGCGTCATCGGGCGCAGGTGGTTGCGCGGGCAGAACCAGGTCGAGCAGGGCACCTCGTCCAGGGCGTTCACGTCCTGGGCCGGGCGGCGATTCTCCAGCGCCAGCACCCGGTCCACCTCGTTGGCCAGACCGTCACGCAGGATCAGCGTCGTGTCCAGGTCATCAAAGTGCGTCCCGGCCGGCCGCGACGGAACGTTCGCGTCGTCGTGCTCGAACCAGGCCACCGGCCGATCCGGAAACCAGCGCGGGTCGTCGCCTTCCGCCGAGAAGGCCACCGTCCCAGCGAACAGGACGCCCACGGTGGCGACCACCCTCCTCATGCCGCCGCCTCTCCCTCACGTTCCACCACCACCACCGGCGCGGACATCAGGCGCTGACGCCGCCGCAGTTGAATGACGACCCAGATCCAGACCGCGCCGGCGATGACGTTGGCCGCGGCATAACCGAACACCGTCAGGCCAAGG
>DATLVT010000068.1:0-2422 GCA_035577105.1 Polyangia bacterium | reverse complement strand
CCCAGGCGCTCGACGACCAGGGGCAACTCCGGGCAGCGCGTGGACAGCGCGACGCCGGCCCCTGACGTCGCTTCGTCCGGCTCGTCCAGGCGAACCGAATCGACGGCGTGGGCCAGCCGCTCGGGCCCGGCGGCGGCCAGGACACGGCGGACCCGTTCGCAGCGCGGGCGGGTCTTGAGATCGACCAGCACGCGCTGCACCCGATCCGGCAGCTGCTCGGGCGGCCCCTCCAGGCGCACCGTCAGCGGAAACAGATCGGGGCAGTCTTGCCCGTACACCGCGGCCTCGCCCACCGGCGGCAGCTTGGGGGGCAGACTGGCATAGCGGGGATGGCCGTCGGTGGCCAGCGACAGCGCCTGGTCCAGTCCCAGGTCCAGCTCGACGCTGGCGTCAACCGCGGTGCGCGAGGTGGCGGCGCGCATCAGCGCCGAGGTCAACGTGCGGCCCAGCGCCCCGCAACGATCGCCCTCGCTGTCGCGCACCATGCTGGCGGCCGTGATGCGCAGGACCTGGTACGCGCCCAGCGAGCTGCCACGCTGGCGCTGGTCGCCGGCCGCTTCCAGTCCGGCGCGCACGCGGGCGATCATCGACGGCAATTCGGGACAGGACGCCGTGTGCTCCTTGGCGTGGGCCACGGCGATACCCACCGCGGCGGCGGCGGCGGACAGCGAAACCGTGGCCGCCGCGACGAACACGACACGGCGGCGGCCCCAGCGGCGCAATCCAGACACCCTCGAAGAATGACACAGCCCCGCGCGCGAATCTTGTACGCTCTCCCCTGGAGATCCGCGACCGATGAGTGAACGATGAAGGGGTTCTTGCTGGGACTGGTCGTGGCCGGGATGGTCTTCGGGGGGTACCTGTACTGGAAACACCGGGAATCCCTGGCCCGTGTGACCACCGCCGGCGCCGACGGGGGAGTCGCGCCGCGCGACGCCAGCAAGGACAAGAAGAAGCGCAAGCGACGCGGCGCCACCGGCCTGGCCCGCATCAGCGATCGGGCGAGCGACGACGGGGCGGCGGCCGGACACGGACGCCGGAGCGGACCGCAAGCGGCCCAGCCCCCCATCGAACCAGAACCCGAGCCAATCAAGCTGAGCGCGGCCGACCTGAAGATCGTCAGCCAGGGTGACGACCTGTCTCGTCCAGACGTTGTCCATCTGGACATGTCCGACGACAGCGGCTCGCACGAGCTGGGTCAGGACGACATCGACAGCCGCTTTCGGGCCAAGGAAGAGGCGATCCTGGGCTGCATCGCCCACGCTCGCCCCGACGAGGAGACCTACGTCCCGGGACGGGTCACCGTGAAATTTCGCATCCAGCGCGCGGGGACGGTGCGCGGCGTGCGCGTCGATGCGCCCGCCATCTTGCAGCGGGGGGGGCTCACCGGCTGCATCAAGGGCGTGCTGGGCGGGCTGCGGTTTCCGCCCTCGAACGGCAGTCAGGTGGTCTCTTACCCGTTCTCGCTCAGCTGAGCCCGCAGCTGAGCTCGAACGTAGGCCACGATGGCGCGGGCCGCCTCCAGCGCGCGCAGGTCCGGCTTGCCGATGCTGATCAGCGCGGGCGGCAGGGGAGAGATCTGGCGCAGAGCCTCGGCGGCGGCGCGCGCGTCTCCGGGCGCCTGATCGTCGCCGGCCAGGGCCACCACGTGCTCCATGTAGCTGCGCCCGTAGCGCGGATCTTCGTGGCGGCGCAGAAGCGCGTTCAGGGCCATTCCCGCCCCGCGCCGCCCGTAGGTCACCCCGGGCCGCACCGCGCGACGACCGAGCGCCTCTTCACAATGGACAAGCTCGGACTCGGCGGCCGCCAACCATTCGGCTTCGGAGAGCCGGTACAGCCAGTGGTTGGGATCGATCGCGTCCGACATCACGAGGGTCAGCCCCAGGTGTCGACGACGGCCTGAGCGCGCGCCAGATCTTCCTCTGTGTCGATCTCGCGCCAGCGACCGTCGATCATCAGGGGCGTCAGGCCCACCCCGTTGTCCGCCATGGCGTTCAGCGCGTCCGAGAGATAGGCGTTGCGCAGCGAGGCCGCCGTGCCGAACGGGCGATCCAGACCGCCGCCGGACCTCGACAAGGCGGCGCGCCAGACGTCACGCAGGGCGCGCCCGCCGGCGTCGGAGAACCGCGCCAGCCCGATGAACTCGCCGGCCGCCTGCGCGGCGGGAACCACCCGCTTGCCGACCCGGGTCAGACGCGGACCGGCCGGCGTCTCTTCGATCGCCGCCAGCTCGGCTTCCGACACGGGATGTTGCACGCGACCGACGTACGCCTCGTCCCAGCGGCGGTCGACCACCAGCGCCACGTCGCCGGGGCTGGACACCAGCCGGCGCACGTGTTCGGCGGCGAAGACGATGTCCGAGTAGGAGAAGAGAAAACCACCGGCCATCTCGCTCTCGGCGAACAGCAGCGAGGCCAGGATG